>NZ_CP123580.1:0-162224 GCF_029873575.1 Paenarthrobacter sp. OM7 | reverse complement strand
TTCTGGTCCCGCTCGACCACGGCAGCGGCGCGGGCCGAATCCATCGGGCGGTACAGCAGAGAGACGCGCTTGCGGTCAATGTCCCCATGCGGGGCCAGCAACCGGGACAGGACCGAGGAATTCACCGATCCACGCGGTGCACCGGTCATGGTCCAGGAAGCGGAGAACGCCGAATCGTGCCGGTAGTCATCCCAGCTTGCCTGCGTCGCTGTGGGGCCAACCTCGCCCCAGTTCAACGACACCGGAGAGCCGGCCGCGTGGGCTTCATCGATGATCAGCGCTGCCGGCGGATCGTAGGCGATGCGCACGACCTCGCAGAGCTCCTGGGCGGACATGGGCCGGGCGATCCCGGCGCCGGTGGACTGCAAGCGTGCCGACAGGCCGGGGATCCGGGAGGCCAGGTCTCGGGCAACATCTTCCGGTGTCCGCTTCTTTGCACCTGTACGGATCGCGGAGTTGAACGTCAAGGACACCCAGGCGCGGACCGTGGCCGATCCTTCCGGGTACGTGTCCACGACCTCGTTGAGCATTTCCCGGGCGAACCCGGGTGCGTCCGGGTCGATGTTCATCAGCACTTCGTTCCGAAGCCGGTACCCCGAATCCGGGGCGGTCTCTACCGTCACCGCTGCGGCGTCCAGCCCGGCCTCATCGGCCAGCCCGGCGAGCCAGCCGCCCCAGTTCGCGACCCACGCATCGACCTGCTCCGGGTCCACCAGAGATGCCCCGTCGGGTTCGGTCGAGAAGATCACGGTGAAGTGGCTTGTGGTGGGCACGTGCAGCAGGGCGAATGGGCGCTTGTAGGAATCGGTGAATTCGTACAGGGTCGACTTCGCGGCCAAGCCGGGGAGCTGGTACATGCCCCACTCGGTCACACCGAGCGGCCCGGACCGGTAGAGGTTCGTACCGGAAGACTTGGAGACCTTGAAGGCCATCCGTGTGCCGAAGCGGTCAACAACGGACTGGCCATGCTTGTCCTTGACTGTCAGCAGCAAGGCGCTGACACCGGCAAAGGCAAGAACTCCCAGGCCGGCGAACAGGCCCCAAATAGCGAAGCTCACAATGCCCAGCAACAGCCCGGCAAAGACGATCGCGGTGCCGATCGCGCCGAGGTTGGCCAGCCCTGCTGAGCGCGGTACGCGCCAGTTGCCGTAGGACGGTTCTTTGTATTCGGTGCTAATTGCTGCCACTGGGGCCCTCCCCGGTTGAATCCTGCGCGGTCTCTTCAATTGCCTGCGACGACTTGGACGCCACCTTTGCTCCTGTAGCTACAGCCACACCCACGGGACCAACTGCCGCTGCTCCCCCACTGGCTGCGGCCGTCCCGGCACCGGCACCAGCTGCCGCTCCGGCAGAGCCGGTGCCTGCCATCCCTGCCTTCGCAGCTGCAGCCGTGCCAGCAGCTCCACCCGGACCCATGGCGCCCGGGACGGGCTGTGCACCCCCACCGCGCGGGCCGGACGTTCCGTCACTGCCCTTTGGCGAGCTGCCTGCGTGGGCGCTCTGAGTGGTCTGGGTGTTTGTTGAGGATGAGGGGATCGGTGAGGCGTTGCCCCTGCCGCTCCCGCCACGGCCGAGCGAAACGGCACCTGTGGCGACGGCCCCAACGACAGCTCCTGCCCCTGCGCCGCTGCCGGAGGCAACCGCAGCGACCATCGGCGTTACAAACCGCATCAAAGCCGGCAACGCGAACAAAGCAACCACCATCAAAGTGAAGCCTGTAATGGACCCGATCAGGGCATCCTGCCCCGTGCTCTGGCCCATCAGGAGGAACGCCACCGAGTACACGATGGCTGCTGCTGGCTTGTAGAGAATGAAGGCGATGGTCCAGCCCACAGCTTTTTGGAACCACTGCCGTCCCATCTCGGTGTTCGTGAACGCGGCAGTGGTGGGCAGAATGCCTGTCAGGATCACTAACATGCCGCTTCGCACGACCATCAGCACAATCTGAACAAGGGAGGCGATGAGCCCGATCAAACCCAGGACAATCAGAATGAACACCCCAACGTCCGTTTGATCCGTCATGACCAATACCTTCATCGATTCAGCGAAGCCTTTGCCGTCCGTTGAACGCTTGATGATTTCCGTGGAAAAGGCGTCGGCCGCGATCACTAGGATCGAAATCACCCCCAGACCCAGCCCTGAAACCAAAGTCAGGGTCATGAGAGAGCGCAGCAGGTCTTTTAGGGGTGCACCGCGCTGCTCCCAAATCAACCGAATGCCACCAAGAATCACGGCAAGAACCGCCAGTGCCAGCGTCCACGGCATCAACTCACTGCTGACCGCAGAAACAACGGGGCTCGCGGTTGTACCGTCCGCGCTTGCGAGGTATACCGTCGGCATCGCAACCCAGAAGGTAGACAGTGCCGTCACCATCTGGCTCATGCCCTCCATAATGGCCTTCGCAACATCGCCTATGGCGTCGTTTGCAATCCCCGCCGCGACCTCACCTGCACCTTCCTTGGCGATGCACGCCAAGTCCCAAACTTCGCATGCCATGTCAGACCCCAGTCCAAGGTATGAACGAACTCAGGTCGCTGATCGGCCGAACCGTTCCTCCGCCAGCAGCAGGCATGTCCAGTTTCCAGTCGCCGTCCTCCCATAGAAGGGAGGTCGAGAGAGCACCGTAACCGCCATCTGTGCTCTTCAACGCCAGCTCCACAACTGCCGCTGTGGGAGTGTAGGAGTGGATGATGAAACCGGCGATCTGGACCTTCGGTGATCTTCCCCCGCCGACGTCCTTTCCGTCCTTGATGGCCTGTACTGCTTTGTCCCGAGTGGGGCTGTCGGCAGCAAGGTCCAGGTAGACCTGTTTCGCTGAGCCGTTGAATAAAGCAGCCCAGATGTTCGCCGTAGCGTAGAGAGCTCCCGTAGGCGACTGCGCAAAGCACGACCGCAGTCCCTCCTTGCTCACCGTGCCGGGCCCAGCCGTTGACGGATCGGTCGGGACGGCCATGGTTCCCACCAATTCCCACTTGGACTTCGGTGCATTACCAAGTGCCGTTTCTTTACCGGCAGGAAGCCCGCACACGCTCTTGCCAGACGCTGCGGATGCGCTGGGGCTGGGTGCGGCCGCGCTGGATGAGTCAGCGGGTGCTGGTTGGGCGTTTCCTTGTCCTTTGGGGATCAGGAAGATAACGACTGCTGCTGCGATCAGCGCGACCACCAGCGCGGCAGCAATGATGAAACCGGGTTTGGTGAACGGATTGCTTTCGGTGGTGCTCTCTGTTGACTGGCTCAAGGTGAACCTCCCGTTGTTGGTGCTGGCTTAGACGAAGGCGCGGACGATGCCTGCGGCACCGGTGATGATGATGCAGCCGAGCAGGACCCAGCCGAGCTTGGCCAGGGATTGGCCGCCTTCGCCGCGCTGGAGCTGGATGACCATGGTGATGCCGACGATGATGACGCCGAGAACGCCTAGGACGAGGCCGATACCGGAGGCCCAGTTCAAGACGGTGAGCAGTCCGCCGGCTTCTGCGGGTACGACCGGCGTGGGGTTCGGGATGGTGCTGGTGGTGATTGCGGTGATCGAGTTCATGATGAGTGACCTTTCAGTGGTTGGTGCTTGGGTTGGTTTCGGTAACCAGGGCGGTTACGTCGGTGATGAGGCGCTGGTATTCGCGGGCTGCTGGTGTGGTGGTGGCGTCTCCGTGCCGCCATGCCTCGACCCAGGGAAGGGTCCAGAGGCGGGGCGCTCCCCCGCCGACGATGGCTGTGAAGTCCCGGAGCGCTTTGGGAGTCTTGCCCGGTGCGTCCGCGAGGACGGCGAGGCCGAGCAGCTCCACAGCGGGTGCGGCTCCTGATGCCCACTGGGTCAGGGCGCTTTGCGCTGTGGTGAGGCCGCGCATGTCGGCCCGGCAGACCAGCAGCACGCGGGGCTTGCTGCCGTCCTGCAGGACAGGCCAGCAGTGCCCGGTGGGGCGTGCCCCGTTAAGCAGGTCAGCAGTGCGGGTCTCGCCCGCTCCCCCGTGGCTTCCGACAACCCACAGCGCTGCGGAGCCGGACATCATGCGGCTGGCCAGACGATCTGCGGTGTCGGGTTCGACCATGCCTTTCAGCGGTGTGCTGATCACGGCGGCCGGCGGGACGTGCACGTCAGGTGTTTCTTCTTCGATGCCCTCGTCCGGGCTGGTGATCCAGGGATTCAATGACAGTTGCATGGTTCCTCCTTTCTTCAGTTCCGTGTGGATGGGTTAGAAGCCTTTGGCGACGGCGGCCGCTGCGGCCAGCCATGCCCGCTGGGTGGCGGGCTGGAGAGCTTCGTAGCGGATGGGACCGTTGACCATGGCGGGGTCATAAGGGATACGGACGACGGCACGGACGAACGGCTCAAAGCCATCCGCGATCCGCTGGGCTTCGGCTTTCGCACGTTTCAGTGCGTCTCCGGTCATGCTGCGTTTGGCATCGGTGGATTCAGAGACGATCACGACGGCGTTGCGTGCCAGCTCAGCGTCGTGGCCACCACGCGATTCCAGCGTCTGCAGTGTCAGCCGGGCGGCTTCGGCACGGTCCTCGATGGCGGTGACGGGAACGACGAGCTGGTTGGTGTGGTCGATCATCCGACGCCAGTTCGCAGCCCGGGCGGTGTTACCGGAGTCCATGACTACCAGCCGGTAGTAGCGGGTCAGGACCTGGTGGGCGACGTCCACTTCCTCGGCGGTGACTTCGTGGTCGCCTTCTTCGTTCTCATCCGAGCGCAGCACGTCGAACTTGTCTGCCGTTTGGTGGTGGACGAACTTGGCGATCTCTGCCGCGTTCGTGGACGGGGAGAGCAGTTCCGTAGAGGAATCGATCAGGTCCAGGACGCTGCGGTTATGTGCGCCCTTTTCCGTGCGCCAGCCCAGGGTGCCTTGGGATTCGTTGTTGTCCCAGGCGACGGTGGCCGCTCCGCTGTAGCGGGCAAGAATGGCCGAGAGCATGACGACCGTGGGCGTCTTGTTGGCCCCGCCCTTGCGGTTGACCACGGCAATGGTCCGGGGGCCGGGCCAGTGCTGGCTGACGGTGCGGATATCCTCGCGCTCTGCAAGTTCCTCGGGGGAAGGATCCATGCGGAATCCAAGGCGGGTAAGGCTTCCCCGCCAACCCTTGGTTGCCGGTTCCAGCACTGGTGCGCTGACCAGGAAGGAGGTTTCCTTCAAGCTGCGACGGGTCAGTGGAGCCTCCGACGCGCCTGCAGCTGCCTGCGGCACTTCTGCCTCGGTGATCCGCTGTCCGTTCGGGCTGGTGTCCTCAGACGCAGGCGCGGAGGTGGCATCCGACGCTGTGTCGGGCTCCACTGGGGCGGGCGGCCACGGCTGGCGTTCCACTGCTGCAGCAGTCTCTTCGACCGGTGCGGGCTGCGCGGGAACGTCTACGGGTTCAGGAGCGGCCATCGGGACTGTCTCAATGACGGCCGGGGCTACGGTCTCGGGCGTGGTCGCCGGTGCCTGCGCACGGCGACGGGCGGGGCGGGGTTCGTAGGAGACGGATTCGATCTTGTTGTCCGGGTGCACGATCAGCTCGCCGTGACCTTCGGGATCCTCGATCTGGACCCGGACCGGACGTTTCAGCGTCTGCGCTTCGCCCACGACGAGTGCGAGGGCGTTGTTCCGGAGGTCCTGGAGGGATTCCCCGTCGGGGACGACGCGGGAGTTGCCGGCAACGATGACCTCGGCGGTTCCGTTGTCGCGGACGATGGCCTTGATGCTTGGGAAGGCCAGGACCTCGGTTGGTGTAGTACCCATGAACTTTCTTCCTTTACGTGTAAGAGGTGGAGAGGTGCGGCGCTTAGGACGTTGGTGGTGTCAGTCGGTTGACCTTCCACGGTGCGTCCTTGCCCGTGCGGAGCAGCTGCAGCGTGTAGGTCCCGGCGTTGGTCGGGACAGCTGCTGTGACGCCGTAGCCGTTGGATTCATCGACGGTCAGTTTGGCCGGGCCGGTGACACGGCTGGCTGGGATGTTGGCCGGGTCCACTGCCGAGTAATCGGCGGTGGCCTGCGGGGTGAGCCAGCGGGCAAGATCGTTGGCCCACTGCTGTTCCTCGGTCTTCGGGCGGGCGAAGTCGGCCATGGCTTTCTGCGCGACATCCACGGCCTGATCCTTGCTGACCTGATCCCAGGCGATGCCAATGGTGGCAGGGACAGTTCCTCCCGGTGCCTGCGGGCCGCTGTCGACGCTCAGGGAGACCGGAGCGGAAGGCGTGGTAGTTGCCTCCGTGGGTGCTGGCGTGGTGTTCGATGCCTGTGCGCATCCAGCGCACAGCAGAGCTACCACTGCAGTGAGAACCAGGGGCTTTTTCACTTCTTCTCCTCTTGGTTGGGCAGGTACAGGAACGCGGACGGGACACTGCTTTTGACGGTCCGGGTGTAGTAGTTGTGGTCATCCGGGGGCGGGTTGCCGTTGTAGCCCTCTTCGACGTAGGTCCCGTCATCCTTGACTTCCCTGACCACGGCCACGTGGCCATATTGTGGGTCCGATCCCCCGGTGCCCGGGGCGTACCAGACCACTGCACCGACGCGGGGCGTCTTACCGGAGGGCCAGCCCTTGGCGTCCCAGCCGGCCTTCCATGTCAAAGCAGAGCCGAGGCCCTGACCGTCCGGTCGAAAGTTGCCGTTGAGGAACTTGAACGGTGCGCTGGTCGAACCCATCTGCTGGTTGACCCGCCACAGAGCGAAGTCCACGCATTCGCGGTAGAACATGCCCAACGGTGAAGCCGCCGCCGAGCCTGCCCCAACCTGCAACCAGGTCGGAGATTCCTTCCACGGGTAGTCATCCCCGGCACCGGACTTACCCGGGATACCGCAGTCGCCGCCTTCAACGGAGAACTTCCCGTCCGAGAGCGCCTGGACGATCTTGACCGCTTCGGGCCAGTACTTCTGGTAGTGGTACGGGTCGGCGTTGCGCTGGACCTTGTTCCCGGCGATGGTCGGTTCCAACTGCTCCCAGCCCGGGACGGCCTGCAGTGCCTTGATGAAGTTCGTGGCACTGATGGTCGGGTCCATGCGGTCCGTGTAAGAGCCCCACGCGCCGTTGTCGCGCTGCTGGAACAAACCACGGGAATCCGGGCCTGGACCGTCACCGTAGTCCAGCACGCGCAGACCTGACTCCCCCAGGGCCACCATGATGCTGATGGTCTGGCCCTTCACGGAGAGGTTCAACGCTTTACCGGCTCCCATGACGGCAGCGGCGTTCTTCAACTGCTCTGCGGAATACCCATCGACTTTCGTCTTTCCGTCCACGACAACGGATACCGGGCCGCAGTCAGCTGCAGCGGGTTTCGCCGGAGCCAGCAGCAGGACGAATGAGAAGATCAGCCCAAAGAACAGGCTGGGGATGGCGATAAGGGCCACGAGGCCCAGAGACTTACGCTGCATCATGAGGTGGCACCGGCAGCTTCGAACAACCAAGAGCGGAAGCTCTCACGTCCGACCGTGACGCTGGTACGCAAATATGCGTTCCTCGGCCCCTTCCTGCCAAACGGCAGCATGTTCTTCAAAACTGTCCCTCCCCAATGGGCAATCATTTCTACCGCTACCAGATCCGCCTGACAGAAATAGAACTTCCGCCTAGATAATCCAAACGATGTACTAACCCGTAATGTCCGCGGAATTCCGCAACATTGCTTGTCATGCGTTCTCAGCGAGACGCGTGACCTTCGCCGCGAGTCTAACATTAAATGTTAGTGTATTATCCAGTTGTGATGAGATACGGCAAAATAATCAAGTGCCCCGATACGCAAAGCCCGTCACCTCCGTCCAGCCTCGGGCTGAAGCGGCCATGAAGGCTTTCGGGATGAACCAGGTGCGTGCCGCCATTGTTCGACACCTTGCTCTGAACCCGGACGGAGTGACGTCAGGGCAAATCACGCGTGAGCTTTCCGCGACATACCAAACCATCTTTCGGCACCTCCAAGACTTGGAAGAGCAGGGGATCGTCGCCTCGGACGCCGGGGAACACCGGCATGGACAGCGAGTCATCTACACCTTGAACAAGGCCGCTCGCGACAAGGCTTTGGCCGACTACGCGGAGTACCTGGACGGCAAATAGGGGCTGCGCTTCGCGATCCGGAAGCCATCGAAGATGCCGGTGCCGTTACGGGTGGCTCTCCTACGGGTCAACGGCGTCTCCGGGGGTACGCGAGGCCGACATTGATGCTGTGGAGTTCAAGATGCTTCCTGCCTATGTCAACGATTTTCGCGATAGATGAGCGCCCGTAATTCATAACAAGCCTTGTCAAAAAGCAATACCTCCTTGTTTCACTAAGCACGTTACATGCCTGTAGTGAACATGTGCAACGCCTGTAGTGAGCATGATCTAGGCCGTCGTCGGCCAGAGAGGGGCGTTACGATGTCTGGGTTCCATTTCCCCCTCGATCGGCCCTGGAGGACGAAGACCTGATGCTGACGAAACGGCGCTTCCTGACCTGTGCGGCGCTCCTTGTGCCGGCTGCAGGGCTATCCGGATTCGCTGTCGTCATGGCGCGGAAAATCGTCAAGCGAGGCCCAAAGGATTACCGCCGGGCAGAGATGGCGGACGGCGGACGTCGCATCCGAATTGCCTTGGACGACTACACCAAGGCGCCGGGCGACTTCGGTGTGTTCGACCCCGCGACAGCTAAATACACGCGAGTCGGTCAGGTCACCCTGATCGACGAGGAACAAAAGTTCGTAGAAAGACTGCTCGACCAGTCAAGCTGTACGCCTGGCGGTCTGGGCCCAATCGTTGATTGGACCCCGGACGTGTTCTTCGAACCCGCTGCTGTCCGCGAACACTTTGAAGAGGTGTATATTTCCACCGAGTACGGTGCGGCGCCGGCATGGCTATTCGAAGCCACAAATACGGACGTATGGGTGATCCATATCCATGGCAGCTGGACGGACCGCTCGATCATGTTCCGAGACGTCCACGCGTTCAGCTCCTTAGGATTCACATCTTTGGTTCCCACATTCCGCAGCGACGCCGAGGTCAGCCCGCAACAGGCAGACTCGAGTCACCTGGGGCAAACAGAATGGCGTGACGTGGACAGCGCCGTGTCCTATGCCGTCGCTCACGGAGCCAAGCGCATCATCCTCTCCGGCTGGTCAATGGGCGGGACCATGGCCCTGCTCACAGCCGAGCGCAGCGCCCACCGGGACAGGATCATCGGGCTGGTCCTGGTAGGTCCCGTCACCAGCTGGCGGAAAGCAATTTCAGCAGGAGCCGTGCAGGCCCGGGTGCCGGCGGTTGGGGCAGACCTTGTTATGCGCCTGTTGGGTACCCGTGTGTTTGCGAGAATGCTCGGGCTGGAGGAACCGATTGATTTCGATGCCCTCGACTGGGTAGAGGTAGCCAACAGGGTGGATGTCCCGACCCTGGTCTTGCACTCAACCGCTGATCAAGAGGTTCCTTGGGAGATCTCGGCCGCGTTCCAACGCGCGAATCCGGCCACCGTCACCTTGATCTCACTACCCGAGGCCCACCACACCCAGGAGTGGAACGCCTCGCCTTCTACCTTCACCAACGAACTGACCAGTTGGGTCAGCAAGACGATCTCGACCCAATAGCTAGGTCCGAGCGTCCAGCTTGGCTTCGATTTGGCTGATCCTGCCTTGAACAGAGTCCGGGAAGTCCATCAAGTTCACCCGCTCGTAGTTGTGCAGAACAATCAGGCTTTTATAGACGCCGTTTTCGAGCGTTTCATTGAAGAGGTCCCAGGCCGGACTGACTCGTGACCGATCGGCACGGACCCGCATCCTCAACGCGGTCAGCCACAGAGCATCGATCATCCAAAGACGCAATCTGGGCAGCTGCTTCGACAGGAAGAGAATCAACCATCCCGCGGCGGTCACTGAAAGGCCTACATAGAAAAGGCGGTCAAACCAGGCACCGATATCCCGGGCGAGGGCGTCCCAGGGCGAGAAGTAGAACAGCACCACATAGGTGATGTGGCACGAAACGGCGATCGCAACCACCAGCAGGCCCGCTGAGAACGTGGCATAGAGTCCCCTGGCTTTGTGCCGAAGCATGTAGATGATCCTGAGGACGGTGAATAACAGCGCGAGCATGTATATGCCGCTGTACACGGCGGTAGCCAGCTGGTCCATGCGGGTATCGATGAAGTCCGCGGCCGTTGGAGCTTTGTCCTCAATCAGGGTGAAGCTGGCGATCATGATGGGAATGCTCAGCAGCGGCGCGTAGTAGGTCCATCTGACTATGGGTACGTTGGCCAGCCGCCGCACGCTGTCGTTGAAGAAGAAGATTGCCAGGAGCGCGAAGACGGCCTGGAGCAGGTTCGTCACATTGATGCCACCGAGGTAGCGGTCAATATCCTCCAACGGTGTAACCGTCCCCAAGACATAGAGCGCCGCGAGGCCGAAGATTGATGCCACCCACGAGGCCCGGGATTCCGGGACCTTGACCACTGAGGGGATCCGAAGGAGGCATAGGGCGCTCAGCAGCCCAAAGAGCAACAGTTTCATGGTTTATCAGAGGAAAGGATCAAGACCGGAAGAAGTGCGTGAACGCGTCTTCTTGGACATTTCGAACGCGAAGTCCTCCACCCACCGCTCGACGGGATGATTCGGAACCGACCGGCAGGTGATGCTAATGGCGTCCGCGGTTTCCCTCAGCATCTCTCCAGAGAGATCCGGCAAGGCGAGGGATACCTGAAGGCTCTCCAGGTAGATGTGTCCGAGCTCGTGGTAGATGCAGTGGAGCTTGTACTGCTGGGACTTCTGCGGGGGGAAGTAGACGTTGATGCGATCTTCAAATTCGGCCTTGAATGCCGTCAGGGAACCCCAGGACTCGTTGTACTCGATCAGATTGATCGGCTTTTCGCAGATCATGGTCAGGCGTTCGACGACTTCCTTCATCGACGTCGTGCCGTCACCGCACAGCTCCCGAACCTTGTCCTGTACAGGTGGGAGAGTCATTCATCCTCGCCGTTCATCGACGAGTCGATAATCCTGGTGATCATCCGCAGGGTTTCCGGCGACGTCGCGCCCAAGTTTCTCGCGGCGAAGTTCTTCACCTTGAGCTTGCGCATCTGCACAAGGAACTCCATTCGCGCTTCCACCTCGGGAGGAGTCTCACTGTTGAGATCAACGAGGTAGCTGGCCGGAACGGCAAAAACGAACTCTGCGATTCCCTTCAGAAGTTCCTGATCGGTCACCAGGCTGCCACTGCCATTGATCAAATATGACCACCGTGTCCGCGACAGATGGATCCCGTTGGCAGAAAGTGCTTCCTCCACGTGATTGTACGTAAGCGCCGCGTTGTTGTCGGACTCCCAGATATCTACCAGGATGCCCATGCGATCTGCCAGGCGCTCCTTCTTCTGCTGTTGCGTAAGGAACACGCTACGACCCCCATTTGCCATCTCTAAGCTCCTTCAGCCAAAGGTCAGCTGCTCCCGTATCACCGCTACACGGAGCAGGCGGACAGCCGACATCAGATTTTACCTGATGCCATCCTTAGCGTATAGGCCATGCGTAACGAGTGGGTTGTGCATGTGCGAAGCATGTCTGTAGGCTGTCTCATACTTGATTTCTTGGGGGATTCAAGTTGATGCCGCCGGAACCCGTACGGGAACCTACAGGTTCACTGAGAATCGGGTTTCGGCGGACGCTTGTCGTTGGAACGAAAGGATGGCGTGGCTTGAATTCAAGAGACGGCCGCCGCGGGCACCTCAACATTGTTTTCATGGAGCCCTACCCAGACATGTCTTCTTGCCCGCCCTGACTGGCTGGCCGCCGAGCCTATGTGCGTGAATAGACGGACCGCACCTTCACGCGCAGCAAGGCTGAAGCCGGCCAATCAGCTTCATAAGCAGTGGGCGGCGACACGCAGGGCCGTTTTCTGTAAACAAATCCCCCGATCAGACTCGGCGCGGTGCTAGGTTCGATTCAGTCGATAGCTGTAAACGGAAATTCAATCGACTGCACGTGGCACCAACGATGAACCAGCTACAACCCCTGGTTGTGCGAGATTCAAAGGACCTGACAATGAGCGCAGTAATCAATCGTGGAGGCGGTCGGCCCAGCAAGGGCCTCCGCAAATACATTGGCTTCCGCACGCCGGCCAAGACCGCGGAGGACGTTCACATGATCGCCGCCGCTAAAGGCATGACTGTCACTGACTATGTTGCCTCTGCAGTCGACCGGTCCTTGCGCGAAGATTTGGCTTTGCTGGGTCAGTTCACTCAGCAGGATGAACTCCCGATTCGTATGGCCTCGTAGATACAAGGAAGGCCCGCCATTAGCGGGCCTTCGAAGCTGAAGATTCACGATCCGGATAGCTTGCCGGCAGACAGATCGTAAATCGTATGGAAGTCCTTAACAGGCCTTCATTTGTGTAACAAACCGATCTGGCAGGATCGGCCCTTCGTCATTCCCTGAACAGGAACAAAATCATCGTACAACAGCACGCTCCCGTGCTGCCAGCAGCTGACGCTACTGGCGTGTCTCAGGAGCCATCCCAGACCTCCAACGCCGCTCAGGCGTGGGCTGCGTTGACACCTCTTCTCGCAGGTCAACCCCGCATCCGCCTCTCCCGGGACGGGGGAAAGACTTATCCCCAGAAGCATGAACGCGCTCTGACTGAGACCCTCCCCACTTTTCCTGCGGCCGTCCGGATCTTCGGCAAAGACGGCAGCTGCTCGGCTATCTTCCTTGACTTCGACTCGTCGATTGCAGGCATCGACTGGGTCGAAGCCGATGTGAAATCACTTCAAACGTGGCTGCACAGCTGTGGGGCTCGGTGGATTGAAGATCGTTCGCCCAATGGCGGACGGCACGTATACATCCCCCTGGAAAAACGGATTGCCTTTTCTGAAGCACGAGATGTTGTCGAGGCATTAGGCACCCGATACCGCACATTGGACAAGACCCCGCACCAGAACATGCTTCACGGGTGCATGAGGACCCCAGGGTCACCGCACAAGCATGGCGGCTACCAGGTACTCGCCATGAGCCTCAGCACGGCCTACGACATTGCGAGACGCCCCAACAAGGAACAAGTATGGGCAACAATTCGCGCAGACCTAAAGGACGAAATCGCCGGCGTACGAAGGCTGAGACTCGAGCAGCCACTGTCGGCAGACAACGAAGCTTATGAATTACCACAAATGGCCGGTCGGATGTCTAGGCCGATGCAGCAGATGGCGCTATCAGGTCTGTACGACGCGAACCGGTACGCCTCAGATTCAGAAGCACGTCAGGCAGTCCTGACTGCGGCGGCCGCAGCAGGCATGAAACTCATCGATGTAGAACGGCGAGTCCTCCAGGGCGTTTGGCCCGGACTCGCATCCTTCTATGCCCGCTACCGATCCAGCCACAGGCTTCCCTCCCTGAAGCGAGACTGGAAAAACGCGATCACTTACCTACAAAAAAACCAGATTAACGAGACAAGAAATAACAATGCACGTAGATCCCCCACAAGCCAGCCAAATACACAGCCCCCACTAGGAATCGCACCACCCCCAGATGCCACCAGCGAGCACCGCTACCTGCGGACTTGGGAAAACGCACTTCGACTAAGAGAGCCTTCTTATGCTAGCTCGCGTGCCGGCCTGGCCCGGCGCGTGGTTCTAAGAGCTCTCGGAGCAGCTGCTCACATGACCGCTTCTCGCTTCGTTGAGTTCGGTGATCGGTCAATCGCCGTCGCGACAGGTCTGGACCACACAACCGTAGGCTCCCACCTGAGAGCGTTGCGCTCTGAGGAGGATCCTCTGGTGACCTTGGTTGAGCGAGGGCGAGGGACAAAGGGCGATCTATATATGTTGACGATTCCTGAAGGTCTTCGGCAGGGCGCCGAAGACCTGCCCTGGCGAAAGGGAAAGATCCATGCGCTCAGACCCGTCTTCAGGGAACTGGGCCTGCCTGCAGCGTTTGTTTACGAAGCACTGGAACGCACCCCCGGTTTGACCACCACGGAGTTGGTGGGACAGACAAAGCTGTCCAGGACCGCCGTGAGCGAAAGTCTCGAGACTCTGGCCGCCTGGAACATGGTGTCAAGGAATGGTGGAAGATCCTGGACAGTCGTCGCTTCGACGTCCCTCCACGAACTTGCTGAATACTTTGGAGTGCTCGAGTCTGTGGCCGGCCAGCTACAGAGGTACCGCATCGAGCGGGTTATATGGCGGGAGTGGCTTTCGAGAAATGTGAATACGGTAGCGGAACTCCTCTCCCCCACTGAAGATTACCCCTGGGAAGCCTATGAAGGACCACCTGACGAATGGACCCTCGCTGATATGGCGTTCACCACAACGATGTGACCCGGAGCGGGACGATCACAGGCCTCAGACTACGAGATCGTTAGCAAGCGCAGGCAGAACGCCATTGGTTTGTAAAGGTCGTGTAGCTCAATCTGAGGAGAATTAGTTAGGTCGATTCCATCGTTGATGCGCTGCTTGGCGTGACATTCCGGTTTCTGCGCCTATATCGGCCCATGTCAGACCAGAGTCTCGTGCAGCGTTGACAGCCTCGTCCAGACGGGCAGCTGCCCGGTCATAACTGCGAGCTGCCATTTGCAGTGCCCAAGTCTGCACATGTTTCTGCCATTCGCTCAAAATCGATTCTTCTACCGACATGGGCGGTATAGCTGGTGATCCAATCAGTGCTTTTGCTCGGTATCTCGCCATGTCGGTACTGCCTGCCCTACGGACGCGCTGCCACTGTCTACCAGTCCAGCCGCATTCGCAGCTACCTTGCCAACCTACAGCTGCACTTTCCATCACGAGCTCATAGCCTGGCCTGTGCGGGTCTCGTTTGTGTTGGCCAGTGATTCCTTGGACGCTGATCGTCCCGTCATGTCGGTGGCTGGATCCCAGCCGACCATCATTCAAAAGAACCCCAAGTCGTCCGCAGTGGAATCCGTCTCCTAGATCCCATTCCATGCGGCTTCCTATCTGTCAGGTTTTGTTGACGATCCCCCACTCTACGGGTTGCAGGCGCTAGTGTCTTGTGCTGGATTATGTCGTGCTGCCGTTGGCTCGCTCAGGAGCTGGGGGACTGAGGCCTCGTGACCTTGAGATGCCACCTAGGAACCCACAAGTAGTTTTCGGGCTATAGTTAAATAATTATGTCATGACAGAAAGATTGATTGATACATGTCCAGTCTCTGTTCAATCGTCATTGGCTCCCCCTGTTCTCAGCCCGCAAGGGGTCCGCGGCATGGGGGGTCCAACTCCGGGACTTTCTGCCTTGATGGGTTGAACTGCTCACTACCCCAGGAGGCGGTGCAGACTGACTCCACCCTCACGCCCCCTCGGGTCTTGGGCCGGTGGGAAAACCATGGCGAGCATTAAATAATTATGTCATGACAGAAAGATTGTTTGATGTATTGATGGATTGCGAGATATATTGATTGCTTGATAGATTGATGGTTGGATTGAATGACTGATGTATTGATGGATCTCCATCAATACCCGGCGCGTCTCGGAGGACCGATATGAAAGTTACGGCTATAGGTAACCGCAAGGGCGGTGTGGGCAAGACGTCAGTGACACTCGGTTTGGCTACCGGCCTGCGTCTAATTGGAAAGCGCGTGTTGGTCATCGATCTCGACCCTCAATCCAATGTAACGGAAGCCCTTGAAGGGGCTGGGGAGTTTGACGTCTTCGATGTGCTGTACGGGGGAGAGGCTGGGACCCTCGGGCAGGCCATCACTCAAAGCACATGGCCGGGCATTGATCTGATTCCGAGTTCCGAGTCCCTGGCGAGACTTGAGTCGGAAGCTCTGCTAACGCCCGAGATGCGACTCAAGACTGCAGCGTACGGAGCTGACGAGCTTCAACAATACGACCACATCCTCATAGATCTTCCACCAGCCCTTGGGCGACTGACGTTGAACGGACTCATTTGGGCTGACCGTGTACTTGCCGTCACTGAACCAGCGGCCTTCTCTGTGAAGGGCGTGACGGAGTTCCTCGACACGGTGAAGAAGGTCAGGTCGCTTCCGCACTTGAATCCCCAGTTGGAATTCCTGGGCATCATCATCAATAAGACGAGTTCACCCCTCACGTCCGAACACTCCTTCCAAATCGGAGAGCTAGAGAGCACCTACGGCACCGACGTAAGAGAGCCTCATCTTCCTCTCCGAACGGCGATGCAGGACTCCGTCAGTACACGCTCGCCGCTCACGAAGCTCGCCGGCCGGGGCGCCGCAATCATGACTGAAAAATTTGTTGCGCATGCGCGCTACTTGGATGGGGTGAACTAATTATGGCCTTGGAGCGCAAATCGTCGATTCGCAAAGCACCAGTCGCCGACGTTGTGGATGTCCTGACTTCTGCGGAGAAACGAACCGAAACAGTGGAACAGGGGGAGGCTTCTCATGCCACCGTTGGGCAAGGAAACATCCAGACGGAGTCGGCCCACACTGATCTCGAACCAAGGCGTCCTGGCCCTGGGCGGCCGAGAGGTAAGCGCCGGATGGAACCCTTCTCATCGAAGATAGAGATTAGTCTTCGAGACGAATTGGACGCCTATTCGACGAAGTACGGAATCACTATTACGGATCTGCTTGATGAGGCCTTGCGAGAGAGGCTTCGTCGCTAATAAATCTATCTGGACATAATTATTCTTCCTAGGGCTGATTTGAAGTCTCCGCTGGCAATTTGAGCGCGGCCGAGCAAAGTTCCCTGTGACAGGCAATGTATGGGAATCCCCGCTACCGTGAGCTTCGATGCAGAAGAGGCACCAGGGGGAGTAGTCAATGGCGGGACGCAAAAAGCAGATTGATGGCCAGCTGAGCTTCGACGCTCTGTGGGCGGCACCAGAGGAGGACCGCAATGAACAAGTACGGCAGGCAGGCACAGGAAGCCTGGAAGGCAGCCAGCCCAACTCGCTACAGCCAGATTCAGAACCCGGACGAGTTCTTCACGAACCTGGGGGAACAGGCCCAAGAACAAGTGGACGAGCTACAGGCGAAGATCGCGGGACCGGACCCGAAAGGGGAGGGGTATCTGGAGAAGGTCGGCCGGTTGAACGCGGCGCGGAACCAGGCCGAGGAGATCGTTCGGTACGACCTGCTTTCGCCGCCGGAGACGGAGGGCGAGGACGAGGAGGACGAGTACGTGAATCCGAGTATTCAGGAGTACTTGGATTCGATGAGGGAAGTGGACAAGCTCCGCGAACAGCTCTACTAGACGCCGAAGCGGGCAGGTTCCGCCCGACGTCTCAGGAGGATCTGGCGCCGTCAGGTGCGCGGAGTCGTATCCGGGCGAACCTTGAAGCCCTCGAGGTACTTCAAACGCTGCAGGCCGAGAACCGGCCAGCCACAGAGGCTGAAAAGGCTTCGCTTGCACGGTGGGGGAGTTGGGGCGCGCAAGGCGTCTTCCAAATCTTCGATGAAGCACGTGAGGAATATGCCGGGGACCGAGAACACCTGCGCAGCCTCCTGAGCGAGGCCCAGTACGACGCAGCCCGCCGCACCACGATCAACGCCCACTACACCGATGCCGCTTACGTGAAGGCCATGTGGGCCGCCGTGCAGGACCTCGGCTTTGACGGGGGCACCGTCCTGGAACCGGGATCCGGCGTCGGTACCTTTATCGGCTTCGCCCCCGAGAACGCAGAGATGACCGGCGTCGAGCTGGACCCCACCACCGCAGCCATCTCCCAAGCCCTCTACCCCGAAGCCACTGTCCGGGCAGAGTCTTTCGCGGACACCAAACTGCCCACCGGGCACTTTGACCTGGCCATCGGCAACGTGCCTTTCGCCAACGTCACCTTGCACGACCCCCGCCACAACCCCGGCGGTCACTCGATCCACAACCACTTCATCCTCAAATCCCTGGAACTGACACGCCCGGGCGGCATGGTGGCCGTACTGACGTCCAGCTTCACCCTGGACGGCACGAACCCAGCAGCACGCAGGGAAATGAACCAGCTCGCCGACCTCGTAGGTGCGGTCCGCCTACCCACCGGCTCGCACCGCAAAGCCGCCGGCACCGACGCCATGACCGACCTGCTGATCTTCCGCCGCAGGGAACCCGGGCAGGAACCGGCCACCACGCTCTGGGAGACCGTCAGCGCCCGCCGGATCGACGGGACCATCACCCGCCTGAACTCCTACTTCGATGAGCACCCCGAGCGGCTGCTGGGGGAGCTGCACGTGGCCCACGGCATGTACGGGGCCGAAACCCTGCAACTGACCACCGATGACCTCTCGGCCGTCCCGGACCGCCTGGAAACAGCGTTGGCCGACGTCGTGAACGAGGCCAAGTCCGCAGGACTCGTCATCACCGAACGCACTGAAGAGCAGGACCGCCAGCGCGCCGCCTACATCCCGGCAGCAGCCACGGAATGGGAAGGCCACATCAGCGCCACCGACAACGGCTTCACCGTTGTCGAAAACGGCTCCCACACCGAACTCGCCGTCCCCAAAACCCAAGCCGCTGAACTACGCGCCCTTCTGGGGCTCAGGGACGCCGGCCGGAAGCTCCTTACCGCAGAAGCCGACAGCCGCGACGACACCGCCGACATCGACACGCTCCGCGACGAGCTGAAGTCCGCTTACAGCCAGTACGTGAACACCTACGGGCCGATCAACCGCTTCACTCTCCGGGACACCGGCAGGGTGGACGAAGAGACGCAGGAGCCCATCCAGGCCCGCACCACACCCAGAGCTGTCTCCATACTCGGCCGAGACCCGTTCGGACCCCTGGTCAAGGCACTGGAGAACTTTGACGAAGCCACGCAGACCGCCACCCCGGCTGCCTTGCTCTCCAGCCGCCAGGTCCAGCCCCGACGCCCCGTCCTTGGCGTCGACACCGCAGAAGAAGCCCTCACCGTCACCCTCGATACCGTCGGTGAAGTTGACCTGGACTACGCCGCATCCCTGCTGGGAATCAGCCCGGAAGAAACCCGTGCGGCCATGGGGGAGAGCATCTACCAAGTCCCCGGCCCGGACGAGACCTTCCAAACCCGGGCGGAATACCTCTCCGGGAACGTCCGCGAAAAGCTTGAAATCGCCCAAGCCGCCGCGCTCAGTGACGAGCGGTTCAAGGCCAACGTTCAAGCCCTCACTGAGGCCATTCCGGAACCGCTGCGCATGGACGAAGTGGAAGCACGCCTCGGTGCCGTCTGGATCGACGCCGAAACCCACCAGGAGTTCGTCCGCGAAATCCTCAACGACCCCTACGCCACCGTCTCCAACGCAGCCGGGTCCATGTGGGACGTCAAAGCCAACCGCCACACCCTGGCGGCGACGAGCAACTGGGGCACCCAGCGGATGCCCGCCTCCGACATCCTCAAACAGGTCCTCGAACAAAGGCCGGTGCGCGTCACCGACGAAAACGAAGACAAACGCCGGATCCTGAACCCAGTCGAAACCGCAGCCGCTCAGGAAAAAGCGCAGCTGCTGCAGGAACGGTTCAGCGAATGGGTATGGGAGGAACCCGAACGGGCAAACCGCCTCATCGACGAATACAACCGCCGCTTCAACTCCATCGTGCTCCGGGACTACAGCACCGAAGGGGAGCGGCTGACCCTGCCCGGCATGGCCAAGGACTTCTCCCCACGCCCGCACCAGCGCGCAGCCGTCGCGCGGATGCTCTCCGAACCAGCCGTCGGTCTGTTCCACCAGGTCGGTGCCGGAAAGACCGCAGAAATGGTCATGGGCGTGATGGAACTGCGCCGACTAGGCATGGTCAACAAGCCCGCCGTCATCGTCCCGAACCACATGCTCGAACAATTCGCCCGGGAATGGCTGCAGATCTACCCGCAGGCGCGCATCCTCGCCGCCTCATCGACCGACCTCGCAGGTGACAAACGCCGGCAGTTCGTTGCCCGTGCGGCAGCAAACCAGTGGGACGCCGTGATCATGACCCGCACCGCCTTCCAACGCGTCAGCCTCAGCCCGGAAGCCGAAGCCGCCTACATCAACGCTGAAGTCATCCAAATGCGGGCGGAGCTGGAAGCTGTCAAGAACAACGGCCAGGACAACGGCCGAGCCAACGCCAGCATCGTCAAACGGCTGGAAAAGGCAGTGTTGGCCCAGGAAGAAACGCTCAAAGCCAAACTCGACACTCCCGCCGACCCCGGGATCAGCTTCGAGGAAACCGGCATCGACTACCTCGTTGTGGACGAGCTGCACGACTACAAGAACCTCCGGACACCGTCCAACATCCCCGGCGCCGCAATCCAAGGATCCAACAGGGCATCGGACCTGCACATGAAGACCGAGTTCCTGCGCGAACGAGAAGGACGGCGCGTGATCACCGGGGCCACGGCAACACCGATCGCGAACTCCGTCACGGAAATGTATGTCATGCAGCGCTACCTGCGCCCGGACCTGCTCCAAGCAGCTGGGATCAAGGACTTCAACACCTGGGCCGCGACGTTCAGCCAGGTCGTTGAAGAGGTGGAGCTTTCCGTAGCCGGCGGTGACCGGTTCAAGCTCAAGAGCCGGTTCGCGAAGTTCCAAAACGTCCCCGAACTGCTGAAGATGTTCCACACCTTCGCCGACGTCAAAACAGCCGAAGACCTCAAACTGCCCATCCCCACCCTCGCCCCACGGGACGGAGACGGACTCCGCCAACCCAACATGCTCGCCGTTGACCCCAGCCCTGAACTGCGGGAGTACATCCAGGACATCGGCGACCGCGTCGACGCCATCCAGGGCCGCCTCGTTGCCTCCGAGGAAGACAACATGCTCAAAGTCTCCTCCGACGGCCGCAAAGCCGCCTTGGATATGAGGCTCGTGGATCCCGCACTGTTCCAGCACGGACCGACCAAGATCAGCGCCACAGCCGACCTGCTGGCCAGCGTGTACGAAGAACACAAAGACCGCATCTACACCGACCCCTCCACCGGGGAACCGGAACCCGTCCCCGGTGCCCTGCAGCTGGTCTTCTGTGATTTCGGCACGCCATCGGAGAAGTGGAACGTCTACGGCGAACTCAAAGACCAGCTGCGCCGTAGGGGTGTGCCCGAACACATGGTCCGGTTCATCCACGACGCCAAGAACGACAACGAGAAAGGCCGGCTGTTCGCAGCCGCCCGTTCCGGACAGATCGCCGTGCTCGTTGGCTCAACATCGAAAATGGGTGTCGGCACGAACATTCAAAAACGTGCCGTGCACCTGGTGGACATGGACGCCCCCTGGCGGCCGGCCGACGTCGAGCAACGCCACGGCCGCATCCTGCGCCAAGGCAACCAAAACCCCGAAGTCCGCATCTCCCAAGTCGTCACCAAAGAATCCTTCGATTCCTTCATGTGGCAAGGACTCGAACGGAAATCCCGGTTCATCAACCAGATCATGCGCGGACGCCTGGACGTCCGGGAAATCGAAGACATCGGGGACAACACCCTGAACTTCGCCCAAGCCAAAGCCATCACCAGCGGCAACCCGCTGGTACTTGAAAAGGCCGTCGCAGACCAGGAACTGGCCCGCCTCAGCCGCCTGGACCGGGCGTACAACCGCAACCTGGTCGCGGTGAACCACACCAAACGCGGCGAACAAGCCGCAGCCGACGCAGCAGCCCAAGACCTGCCACTGATCCACGCCGCCGTGGCGAGGACCGTGGACACCACCGCGGACGCCTTCAAAGCCACCATCGGCGGCCAAACCCTCGACAACAGAACCGACGCCGCCGAAGCCCTCCGGGCATGGGCAGGCAGGCAAGGACACCGGCTCATGAACCTCTACGGATACGACGAGCTCGGCGCCATCGCCACCCTCGGCGGCCACGAACTGCGCGCCAAACTGGTTCCCGGAAGGGACCTCGACCGCTCCACAGTAGAAGTCCGCATCGAAGGCGTGCCCAGGGCAACCACCCAGATATCCCGCAAGGGCTTGCTGGCAGCTGATGTGGGCACCATCAGGCAACTCGAAAACAGGGTGTCCTCGTTGCCCCGGCTTGCCGTCGACGTCGAAACACGACGCGAGGAAGCCCTCACCCGCATCGAGCAAGCAGACAAGGCACTGGCAGAACCCTTCAAACACGCCGACGCGCTCAAAGCCGCCCAGGCCAACTCCGCCCGCATCGACCAACTCATGGCCGACGCGGCAAAACCGGAAGAACCACAAGAGCCCGAAACCGCTCCCGAAATGGACCCTCTCCTGGAAAAGATGCAACGCCTCATGAAAGCGTCATTCCCGCAACAACCCGGCACCACTGTCCCGGCGGCCGGCGCGACGAAAGCCCAGTCACCAACACTGAACCAGCAGCAACAGCAACGCTCAGGATATGAACGGTGAGCACACTCAGCTGCATGCCCCTAACCAGGTCCCCACCCGGTTCTTTACCTCCAAAGCCGAGGCCTTGGCTTGGCTACGTGAGATCCCTGTGCGGGCGACCCAGTAGCCGGATATGGCATCCGTAAACATGTGTTGAAGACGACCACTAATGGGGGAGATCCTATGTCTCCCGGGAAAGATTCGAATGGTTAAGAAGAAAGTCAGCGTCCGACCGATGCAGGTCAAGCACATTGATGAGGTCCTGCGCCTTACGTATGAAGCGTTCCCGTTCGAGAAGGACCAAGACCTTGACAAGCTTGGCTCTCGAAAAGGGATTGTCGAAATGATGGAGGCCTCTATAAAGGCATTCCCAATCGCTAAATCCCGGCATCTTGTGGCAGTCGATAAGCAAGACAAGGTTCTTGGATTCGCCGCCGTGAGACTGCTTGACAATGAACGGGGTCGAGTGAGCTCCTCAGTCCTTACGCTGCCCCGCATCGTTGTGG
This sequence comes from Paenarthrobacter sp. OM7, assembly GCF_029873575.1. Classification (NCBI taxonomy): domain Bacteria; kingdom Bacillati; phylum Actinomycetota; class Actinomycetes; order Micrococcales; family Micrococcaceae; genus Paenarthrobacter; species Paenarthrobacter sp. OM7. Next base: position 139,581 of record NZ_CP123580.1, on the reverse strand, counting down.
GCAAGTACAACCGGGGAGGCGGAGTGGGCGCGGTCCTCCTGAATAAAGTGCGCGACTTTGCTGCAAGGGAGGGCTATGGCGGAGTCATGGCGTCTGTTCCTGAGCACTTGGCGGACTGGTACACCAAAGCAGGTTGGACGGTATCGCCACCCGGCCATATCTATTGTCTTCTTGAACAGCCCCATGCTGGTGACGATGCATTCCTGCCCGTGGCACCCCCGAAGGGCTCGGGCTTGGAGGGTAAATTCTCCCCAATTCAAACGCAAGAGCCTGGGCCACCCGAACACGGTTACACGCTGATCGCGAGTATTGACTCTGGCGCCAAATCCGACTTCATCACGAGCTGGACGTCCCCGGCTGATGCAGATGATTTCTTACGAGGCCTCTGGGACCGCGTGGTCCACAACCCAAGTCTGGTGGATGTCATGCCGGTGATGAACTCGATCATCCTAGGAAGCACGGCAGACAGCTGGCCCGATGTACCGGAGGAGGAATCCAAGGCTTTTGTGGCCGCACTTGCGATGAAAATGACGGAAGAAGGAGCCGGCATCCGGTGACGCGAGGTGATTGCGCTAGCTAGTTAGATGGCCAATCAAAAACGACCGTTTGATACCAGCAGAGCGGCGGCTTCGGTAAAGTGCCCGATGAACGGTTTCTGGGTTGTCAGAACTCGTTGCCTAAATCAAAAGTAGTCAAAACCTTGGAGGAGTCCTTTTTGACCCTGAACGGATCGGGAAATTCGGTTGGTTACCCCCGCGTGAGTACGGTAGGACAGTCCTTGGATTCCCAAGTGAAGAAGAAAACCGGCGAAACTCTCTAGAAATACTGCAATATTGCAATATTTCTAACCGAGCATGTTCGTGATGAGAGGACAAAGCCCGCCGACCCCGTGGCGTCGGCGGGCCCTGTACTAGAGTTGACGATCGTCAGGCAACTCGCCGGGCTGTATCGGTAACTCAAAATCTCTTCGGTTTACTGGGCCGTCACCAGCGACGTCAGCCACCCCATCTCGCGTGGTTTGAGTAGTTTCTTCTTCTGCTGCATACGTTCCATCCGCTGCGTAGTCAGAATCCACCGTCCTTGCCTTTCCCGGGGAAATCGCAGAACGGGCTGCCGCAGGTTCCGCTCCCAGCGATGTGAGTCCGGCCAGTATGTAGTTTCTGCTTTCCGCGCCGGTGGAAAGGTTCACGGTAAGTGTTTCCTCGACAGTGGCTTGAACTCGCTGGCGGTAGAGGGTTGCTAGTTCGTCTTGGAAGCCAGGGTCAGCCTCAAACGGGATTTTGGAACCGTCATCTAACAACAGCCCTTGCTTATCTACCTCACTCACGGTAATTAGCTGCCCAATGAGTACCCGCTCAAATGTGCTTGAAGCACTCGCCTTCGCTAGTTCCTTCAAGTAGGCGGCCGAGCGCCGGCCTATGGCGGCAGTGCTCACCTGGCCCTCCGGAGACTGCCACTCCACGTCCAGCGACAGGCCCTCGGAAATCAAGACTTGGGCGAGATCGAAAAGGTGCTTTGAGGTGCGTGGTCCGAAGTTGGCCAATTGATCTGTGACAGTCTTCTGACTAAGGCTGTCATCCGCCAGATCTTTGAACAGAGTCAGAAGAGCCTTAAGGGACTGCTCAAAGAGCGGTGATTCTTCTACGTCAAATAGGGCGTCCTCGTCTTTCCCCGGTGGCGTATGTACCAGGGAAAATTCGATAGATCCGGGGAGGACGCGGGGCGTGAATTTGAGCTCGGTCGCCGCGAGAATTTGCGTCGGCCAGCGCCCTGCCTTCCCGATGTGGTCCACAATGCTGGCCCCAACGGAACTAAGAGATTCTTGTATCGCTAGCAGGCCCTTAGTCGCGGTCCGCACCCCGAGCCGGTGGTCCGCAGTGGCCTGACCGGAAAAGCGAAGCCTCATGCGGTCCAGGTCTTCATGGCTCTCACTTATCCCGGCGATCCTGGCGGCAGTCTGAAGGTTCACGTGGGAGGAGGTGATGAGCACGCTTTCGTCAACCTCGGGCTCGCCCTCAGTCATGGCAGCCCAAAGCGCCTTTACATCGCGCTTACTTCTCATTTCCAACTCACCTCCAAGTAACCTCGTTTGGGTTCTGCATCTTCCACGACCGGTGCCGACGTCTTGTCAGGATTGGTGCGGACCCGCATCCACCAGTCATCCCATGCACCTCTTACACTGACGTAGTTGATTGCGTCAGGATGAATTCCTCCACCCTGGAAGGGATTGGCAACGGGTTCACGTATCAGGATGTAGGACTCAACGCGCAGCCCCGTCTTTCCCCGAAGCCAACCTCTTTTGTTGAAGTCCATAACGTGGCTCCGTTTGCGGTTGCTTGGAAGTGCTTTGAAGGCCGGGCCGTTGATTACGAAGGTGCAGTCAATGTCGTCAGGATCAAGTACGCCAGTGACGAAGCTTCCACCTACCCACACCGCCTCAACTAGATCGTTTGATACATCATCTAACATTTCCCGCGCGGCCAGAAGGTCATCAAAAATTTCCGCCCTGGTGGATGATGCTGCCAAATCCTGGTCGTCCACGTACCGCTGCTTCAACTCGTCGAGCGTGCAAGCGTACCGACCCAGGGGCAGGTATGACGTGGTCGTGTCCAAAACGGGGATCATGTAGCAATTATGCACGCCTCCCTTGCGGCCAGCCTGCGGACTGCTTACCGGTCCGCCGGACAAGGACGCTCCCATGGTTTAGGGGAGTGGGCGCAATTTTTCTTGCCGGGGCGGCAGGTGTCGGTACAGGGTGGTGCGCTTCAGGCCTGTCTTTTCCGTGATTTCGCTGCTGCTCGCTCCCTTCTCTGGGAGCATGACAGCGTGTTCGAGCTTGGCTGGATCGACTATAGACAGACGTCAGGTCCGCCGGCCGTTGGCTGTCGCCGCGGTCCGGCCAAAGCGGTCCAGGGTCAGTCCGCCGGCGGTCGGTGCAATGCAGCCATGAAAGAGTCCCCCCTGACGGGTGGAGTGAGCATCCATCTTGTGAGTATCGTGACGAACCGGCTCAGATGTTCGTTTACTCGCGCCGCGACTTCGTCTGCTTCCAGATCCGTGTAGACAGCGACTGCGTGGTCAAGAGTTTCACCTGGCTTAATTTTCGATGCGATATCTTGCATCCCGAGGTGGATGAGCGCGTTCCGCAGCTTGCTCTGAGCTAACAGCCATTCGGTCTCCGGTTCCGCAAGAAGGGCAAGCATGTCCTCACTGAAGACCTCGGGCTGGGCGTCTCGCAGGATGGTTACCGCTGTTAGGGACTGGAACAGGGCGACAAAGCGATGCTTCCGTGCACCTGCTTCGCACCACTGACACACAGTGCGTGCGGTGCCACGCTCGGCTGTTGCGGCGATGCTTTGCACCGTCAGCAACGCAGCCGCAAGTGACGGTGAAAGAGCACCCCCAAAAAGTCGAGGCAGCGCATCCGTACTCGTTGCATCCCAAAATTCCACAGAAGGCATCGGTGCATGAGCATGCATCGCGATGCCCGAATTTTGCAGCAGAGCGCCCGCGATGTTCCCGATGCCCACACTCAAACGGTGGATTGCCGGCCCTACCTCATCAAATGAGGCGGTGTGCGCCGGCCCGAGGCCCGTCAGGTAGTGAGCGCTTATCAGACTCGTATATGGACGACCATCGACCGTGATGACCGAGAGGTCATCCCGAAGAGCGTCGAACTGCGTGGCACGGTCTGCCGGGAAGAACGCTCCATGATTCGCCTTAAGCAACTCATCAAAGTGCGAGACGACGCCATCGAGGTTTCGTTTGTTGTCGGCGAAGAACTTGCCGCTCATCCGGGCAGCTTTCGCAGTGTCCGGAGACCAGTCGGCTTCCAGGTTCCACCCCAACGTTCTCGCGAAGTAGAGCTGTGATTCGTAGGCAGCCATAGCCCCGTACTGAACCAACGCGATCTCCGCAGCGACTAACGCCGACGGCGCATGAAGTAACGCCGCCGACACATAATGCATGTCGGTCCTGGCAATTTCGAGTGCGATCACCTGGGTAGGTTCCAGCTCATCCATCTTGCGCGCTCCTAGGCCTGAGACTAGATCAAGAGTAGCGAAGGAACCTGTCTTGTCCGGCTCCGTTTCTTCCGCGGCAACCCTGGTCGGCTCGACCTCAAACTCCTCACCACTCGAGTCGAGCGTGGGGAGCTCCGGCCCGTACTAGACCGGACATTCTCGTTGTCTCGCGCCGCCGAAGCCCACACCGCACTGGAGCCCGGGGGTTCAGGGCAAGCTCGTCATCACGACCTCCGCCTGAGAGCCGCGCGAGCTTCGACGCCACTGAACGCTCACAGAAGCACGGCACCAAGCGATGCGATCCAGGCGCCGCCGCACCACGACCCCCGGCAAGTACGTAAGACCCGCACGATGACGGGGGATAACAGCAACCTGTCGGATCCCTGCGCCATCTCATCAATGGATCCCTTGATGAGAGCGTCCTCTGTCAGCTACCTACCTGATTTATTTCGGGAACTGCGCCTTACCTCGGAGACCTGGGCACTTTGTGGAGTGCGTCTGCCTCTGTCCGGTAGGGATCCTCACGACCGCTTGTCATGCCATCCCCACTTAGAAGGCAGCGATGGGTCAATATCGCTTTCCAGGAGGACCGTCACTTCAGCAAGACCGTCCTTGCTGAGCAGGTGCCCGTCATCAATGTTCCCGATCTCAACGCCGTATAGACGGTGGGCTGCGGCCAGCATGTCATGAGCGCGAATGGAGCCGCGCCTGGTCATTGTCAGAACGTCCTCGCTCGTGCTTATCTCGGCGATGTTGTACTGCCGCCAGACACCGTATTCTTCACCCCAAGCGGAGTGTTCCTCGTCGAGAAACATCTTTCCCAAGTCGGTCGTTGTAAACCACTCCAAGAGACGGACGCTGGGAACGTCATGTGGCAGTTTCTGGGCGACGGAAAGTTTGTGTCGGCGCCATCTGTACATCCCTATATGTACGAGACTTCCGTCAAAGATTGCTTGCTGGTGAAGAGTGACGTTACGGGCCCGCGCGAGAGCCCTAAGCCAAGGGTCCTTCTTGAAAGGATCTCGAACTTGGTTCCACTGCTTCACATCGCCGTGTTGCTCGATCTCCTTCTGAAGAATCTGCTGGATCGAGCTCACGGAGGACAGGAATGCATTCAGGTTGTACCTGAACGCCCGGGGGTCGTGGTACTCGGATTCTAGCCGTCGATGCGCAGTAAACGCTTCCATGAGGCGGTCCTCAGACTGAGGCAGGGGACATTCGACTTTGTCTTGCACATGTTGGCAGAAAGGCATGCCAAATGATACTTGCTTTCACGCGCCAACCCTGGGCAGTACAACTAGGTGGGTCGCCGTCGTCGAAGAAGCGGAGTCGGGGACCCACCTAATCAAAACTCAACTGAGACGGTTGCTAACTTTCAGCAAATAGTGAATCAGAGACCCCATCCGTACGAAGAGATAATCCTGTGCTTCCTCGGGGACCTGGTGCTTGTCTGTCTCGTGATGCCGAATCATGAATTGGTTGCCCAAATCGGTTAGGTTCTTCATCTCGACGGTAACGATGCTCCGGAACTCCGTACTGGCAATGTTGTTCAGTAGCGCGTCGGCGCTCTGCTTCTTGTTACCCACAATGTCAACCGTCTTAAGGCGCTCGTAAGCGTCCCATAGTTTTTCCAGAGCCAAGGCTCGGTCGTCCGCTTTTCGGGAGAGATACAGCTCCTTCGAACGAGACAGCAGCCCATCCAATTCAGTGTCACCACTGGCAGGCTTCAATTGGTCCAAGACTTGCTGAACTTCGGGGGTAGCAAGACGGACTATTTGGCCCTCTCGGTTGAGCTCGTACGTTGTCCCCCCGCGCTGGAGAATCTGGTTTACGTCTTTACGGAACTCTGTGCGGCCGAGCGTCTCAGCGAAAGTGAGCTCGTAATGCTTCATATAGGGGTGCCATGGCCCCTGGACCGGCTTGGCGACTCTTTCCGCCGCATATTCGATCAAGTCGAACACAACTCCGTCCTCTTGGGTCAGCTCCAACCCGTACGGAGTCTCTTCCCGGAGTTGCGGCACTAGAGCTCGTACGTTGCTCCACAACGCACCTAGATCCGTCCCGCACACACCATTGCCATCATCGCAATGCTCTGGAAAGTGCTGCGCAAGCCAATGGGCATGGGCCTTGGTCTTAAAGAGGCTGTACAGCCCGCCGGCGGTCGCCTGGGGAAGTTTGTCGTGCAACCTTGGGCCGGGGCCATTCAGGCGATCCGTATAGAAGTCAGAGGGAGTCATGCGCCAATTCTCGCAGCCGGGTGAGCAGCTCAATGACATGTCCCAGGAAGCCGCCTTGAAGGCCGTTTACGACTCCTGTACTGCCGAAGAGGCTGCCTCCTTACGGGCGCATACGAGGACGCGGAACGATTTCGCACGCTCGTCCAGATCATGAGGGAAATCGGGAAGCAGGAACACGTATTTTGTTGGGTCCCATTCTCTCTTCAGGATCTCAAGCCGTGTGCGTACGTGGTCGGCCCTGCTTCCAGGATCGGATTCCGTGTGCACATAGTTAACATTCGACAGAGGTTCGCCCTCCGCTTGGTTCCACTCTGGGCCCAACTTGCGGTGGCGAGCCAAGTCGCTGAGAGGATCATTTTCTGCAGTCGTCATGGAATTGCCTCCTGAAAGGAACCGGGTTGGACAGCTCGAAGTGATGAGAGTCTACTCACTTCCCAACGCCGAACAAGGCCCTCATGATCGGAACGGGCATTGGCTGGCCAACTTGTCCTCTTCGCAGGTCTTGATTCGGTCTCTACGTGGCTCAGCTGGCTATTGCCGGCAGGCCTGAAGTGAAGATCGAAGGCGGTTTCGTTCGTCCACGCGTCGAGAAGTTGCTCGTGGGCAAACGTGACTGCACGAAGCTCGTTGATGGTGTGCTCAAGCAGGTTGACGTCGTGCGGAACCATGTCGGGATGTTCCGGTCAATGGCGTGCTGTGCTTCATCGAAGCGGACTGGCCGTTGTTCGGGGGAGCCTTCACGACACGTGGCGTTCAAGCGCTCTGGCCGAAGCGGCTAGGCAAAGTACTTACAGCGCAGACGACCGGCGACGTTGACGTGCCAAAGATGAGGGAACCAATAGCTTCGCGATTCAGGTCAGCCTGACGGTTAGGTGGTCATTGGTGGTCTGGGTCGGGAGAACCCGACCTTCCTCGGATCGACTTCGATGCCCTTATAAATGGCGTCGAATACGGCCTCCATGTAGTTATGGATGGCACCTAAGAAGTTCCACAGTTCCATGGTTCGGCCGTCGTTCCGAGTGATCATCAACATTGTGGGGACGTTCATGGCGCTCGTAGCCGTTGCGATTGGCTCCTTAGTGGTGACATCGAAAAGGGGCTGCCCGTCTACGTATGGTTGAGGGCCAGCGAACGAAACTTTCTCTGGGGTGAGGGACTTGCCGTTCTTGTCCTTTATCTCCATGTGCATCGTTCCCCTGTTGTGCGTGTGAGCATTTGCGTGGATGGAGGCCTTGTGCTTATCGGTTATGTCCAGCTCATGCAGCGCGATAACAGCCGAGTCTCCGGGAACGGGATGATGGAGCGGCTGTAGATCGTAGAGAGCGGCTTGGAATCGAGGCGGGACTGTAGACAGAGGTCCCTTCACCTGTTTTTCCCATGCCTTCTCTGAAGTGCACATGGGGAAGTAAATGTTTCGTTCTTGACTCTCTGATGGCTTTGCCCCATCCATATGGGTTAGCTCCCAGGCTAGGGAATCGAGGGCTGAACGGTGGTTATGAACAAGGTCACCGAATATCAATGCAAACTCCCCAACGGGATGGGGCGACGCCGTCGCAAGCTTAAAAACAGCCTTGTGGCGGTCCTCGCTGACCTCCGCAACGACATGGTCGGCACTCGCTGTAGCATCCAATTCATAGCGCGTGCGAAGTTCGTGGTGCAGTCCGACGGCCCGTAGGAATTTCATGTAGGACCATGGCGAGGTGTTGATCCCTGGACGCAACCACTCAGAAGGTGTAACCACCCCTAGAGGCTAGCCTGCGCGCGTCTCTTTAGGTCTCTGTGTCGATACCTCCGAGATTTGCAGGATCGTGTACGAATCGTGGGGGGAGGTGTCGGTACAGGGTTGTACGGGCCAATCCAGTTTTAGCTGTAATCTCCCGCATGGGTACTCCCTTTTCGCGAAGCATGGCGGCGTGTTCGAGCTTGTCGGGGTCCACGACGGATGGGCGTCCGGTTCGCCGGCCGTTGGCTGTAGCCACTGCTCTGGCATGGGCAACCCGTTCGGCGGAGTAGGTCCGTTCCATCTCGGCGAACAGAGCCAGCATCACGAATGCGAGCTGGGCCATTGAACTATCCGGTGCCGTCGTGTCGATCGCTAGGGGATCGGCTAGTGTCCGGATCCCGATGTCTCTTTCCTTGAGCTCATGGACGAGGTTCAGGGTGTCTCGAACTGTTCGGCCGAAGCGGTCCAAGGTGTGGACCACGATCACATCTCCGGCCCTTGCATGGCGCATCGCTTCCTGGAGTCCTGGCCTGTTTGTGGTCGCCCCGGATTTCTTGTCCACGTAAATGTGCTCGGCCTCGATGCCGGCGGCCGCCAGGGCGTCCAACTGGCGGGCAAGATCCTGTTTTGTGGTAGAGACCCTCGCGTACCCGATATCCATGTTTGAACTGTACCGAAAGTTGTCTCTGTAACAGGGATCTGTTGCATGACTTTTGGGACTACATACGGGACGGATATTTTTCGCGTGATTCCGCAGATTCGGATGAGTCGGGGAGTGTCCCATTGGTGGTGTCCCACTTCTAAGGAAGTGGGACGGCTAAGCGTGTAGCGTTTAGGGCACCCAAGATTCTGTCGGTCGAAGCAACGCCTGTACTAAGGGCTTGGGTCTATGTATCGACGTACCCTGGAAAGCACGGTTTCCGGTTCTATCAGCCGTGGTCGGCCACGCTCGTAAGCAGGCGAAACTTACCCAAAAGTGGCAACGCGGGGGTTTTCATCTAGCCGCCCATATCAAGAATGGTGGCATGGCCGCCTCCGGGATCGCCGCCGTCGTCGTATTTTCCACAGCGCTTGCAGCGCAGGTAGCGGCTGCCGTCCTCAGTGTGTTCTGCATGCCAATCGTGGCCCAGATTAAGCTTGCACATCAGCTTCTTGAGCATGACGCTCTCCATTCCGAAGCCCGCTGAACACGCCTCATCGTGCTCGACGCGTGGCCACTTCAAGTCTATTCCCCGGCAACTTCCGCGACTACCCAGCGACGGCCCGCCGATAGCCACTCGGCGTGCCCTAGGTACTTCTGGAATGCCGCCTGCATGCGATCAACTCCACGGTAAATCCCCATAACACGAGAAGCCCATGGGGGTGTCCCGGTTCCAAGGAAGTCGGACTGGTAACTGTGTAGTTTGAGGATGGTGTGGACGCCCAGCAGCGCACCAGCGTTCCCATTCATTAGCTTCAGCCTTTGCCAAGCCTGCAGGGGTGGTGAAGGCGTGTAGTCTCCCCTCCACCACCTCCTGACTCTTTGGGGGTAGGTGGGAACGTCGTGGTCCAGAGTTAGTCTGAGTTTCTTAGGGTGCTGTGGGGAGCAGAAATGGAAACAGTTGCAGTTGGCGGGAAGGGCACGATCAGGTTCGGGCTCGAAGGAATCATTCTGCTTGTTTGGAATCCTGGAGTCTTGCGCCGCTTCGCGGATTGCCTTGTTGGGCTCCAGTCCAGTTGACCGGGTGATTGCCAACTACAACTTCGTACATCGACCACGACTTCGTACATCGAAATGACAACCCGGATAGTCCTTGGGAGCCTGGTGGCCCAATCAGGGCTCAGCAACGCAACGGGCTGGTCGTTCTGGAAGCAGAAGACGTGAATGTAGCTATGACGATGGTCAATGACATTGCCGGGGACAGTGCATTGCCGCCCGCAACTACCTCGTCGGTGGCGGGGCGGGATGGCGAAAACGGATTTCGCCTCACGGGTCACAGCCTTTGTGCCGCCTATATCTACCAACATCGACCATCGGACGGCAACAGAGCTTGCCCTGTCCCACCCGGTTCTTTACCGCCCGGAGCGAGGCCATTAGTTGGCTGCTGGACCCAAATCCGTGATCACTTCCCCCCTGGTCCCCCTGCCTGGCGGTCGCCATGGCAAGGGGAGCATCCTCCTGGGGTCTGCGGTCGACTTCGATGCGCCCCTATAACCTTTCTCCACGCCGCACGGGCCGGACCCGGTTTAGCGCGTGGCGTCGGTCTGTCCGGTCCTGGTTGTTGTACGCCGGCCCAGTACTAAGCCGAGGGCAAGCATGCCAACGCCCAGGACCAGATGCAGCCAGTTGTCGGCGTTGTTCACCGGGACGAAGTTGGCCGAGGAATCCTGATCGATGAACAGGCCGTAGATCCACAACACCAGGTACACGGGTAGCGGTCAACCTTGCCCTGCCCGCGCTCGTAGTTGCTTTTGAGTGAACGTCCCTCGTCCCGCCCGGAGGCTACTGCGCGGGGTATTCCATTCAGCAGGCGAGGATGGTGGTCGAGAGTTGCTGGAAAAGGGCGCTTCTGGTGACTTAGTGGGATGTCTGTGCTGCATTGTCGGGATCGAATGTCTCCCGTGCCAGCCGTGCGAAATCTGCTACCAGGGCTGAAGGATCGTCACGACGGGAGGCGAGGAACACTGAGATTGGTGGGGCATCCCGGACCAGCCGGTACACGACGCCGGGCCGGGGATTTTGCGCCGCCGTCGCCTCCGAGGACATGCCTATGGCTTGTCCTGTGGAGATGAGCATCAGCCATTCATCGACGCCCTGCACCTGTCGGAAGGACGCCGGACGTGCCGATCCGCTCCAAAGGTCTTCGGTAGTCGTTCCCGTGCGGTGGTCCACGGCCAGCGTATGACCGGCGAAGTCAGCCATACGCAGGAAGCGTTTGCGGGCCAGTGGGTCTTCCGTGGCCACGGCTGCGTAGCGGCCTTCCCTGCCAATGAGCGTCGACGCGAAGCGGTTATCACTGACCGGGCGCCTGACGACCGCGACATCGGCAGAGCCGTCCGCCAACCCTCCGGATGCAGCGTAGGTCTGGACCCACACCAAGTCTACGTCTGGGTGTGCCTGTGTCCATTTGCTTTGCAGGGCCGCGGTCCGGGCGCCTAGCGCAGACCATGCGTAACCGATTTTCAGTTCGCTGTTATGATCCCGTGCCGCCCGTTCAAGGAGCGCGACTTCGGCCAGGACGCGCCGCGCATGCGCGATGACCCTTTCCCCAGCCGGAGTAGGTGTGATGCTGCGTGTTGTCCTTTGCAGAATGCGCAACCCGAGGGCGCGTTCCAGTGCCGCAACGGACCGTGACACCGCGGCTTGGGATGTTCGGAGGTCAATGGCGGCGTCGGTAAATGTCTGGGCGTCCACCACGGCTACCAGCGCACGAAGGTATCGCACTTCAACATCCATACGCTCATCGTATAGAACGCCCATTAAGTACATTTCTCAACCACAGCTGGGGACCGGAAGCTGTCGGTATGGAACTTCAGCGAGCACAGCGGACAGCCCAGAACCGTGGCGTCCGCGCCGGCACATCAATAGTTCGCGGTGTCCTGACGATGACGGGAAGCGGACTCAGCAACCAGATAGGCGCCGGGATTGGCGCCCACGCCTTTCCAATTGTCGGGCCGGCTGGTGTCGTGGCCGTTCGGCAGTTTGTAGCTGCCGCGGTACTCCTTCCTGTTGCCCGGCCTGCCTTCCACCGATTCACCTGGCGGCAGTGGTGGCCGGTCCTTCTGTTGGGGGCAGCGACAGCCCTCATGAATATTTGCCTTTACGTGGCCATTGACCGGATCGGGCTGGGACTAGCCGTCACGCTGGAATTCCTTGGACCACTGGGCGTTGCGCTGCTGTCCTCGAGAAGCCGCTGGGATCTGGTCTGTGGGCTCAGCGCTGGCCTGGGAGTGTATGTTCTCGTCATGCCTGGCCCCAGCAGCGACTTCATTGGTGTCGCCGTCGCCCTGGCCGCCGCCGCCTGCTGGGCGGCGTACATCCTTCTAAACAGGATTGCCGGGCAACGCCTGCCAGGCCTGCAGGCTCCGGCCGCGGGGACACTGGTTTCCCTGGCTTTTTACCTGCCCGTGGCGGGTTATCTCCTCGGCCAGGGAGTGTTTACCGCTCCCGCGCTGCTGTACGCCATCGCCGCCGGGGTCCTTTGCTCGGTAGTCCCATATGCCGCAGACCTCATCGCGCTTCGCCACGTGCCGGCCGGATTCTTCGGCGTCTTCATGAGCATCAACCCCATCCTGGCTGCGCTCTCCGGAACACTAGTACTGGGACAGGTCCTCGTCCTCCACCAATGGCTCGGCATGGGGATGATCGTTGCCACGAACACCGTCGCTATCTGGCTGGCAGGGCGCAGGACCAGTGCTGCTGCCGCGCCGTGCCAAAGCAACAGCGCTGCTCCTGTGCACTCTGCCCAGGGGGCTGCAGCGGAAAACTAACAGGAGTGCTGGTGCCGCGAGGATCCCCGGGACCGCGGAACGCCCGGCCCAGGGGTACTCGGCCTGCGATGGCCCGCCTGGTCGGTTCTACGTAGCAGGAGTCGTTCAGTTCTTGAGCAGCCTCATAGTTTGGTGCGAGTCGACGCGGAACACCGCTGGGAGTGCTGTGAGCTTTTGCATTTGGAATTGCTCGTATTCCTCGATGCCGCTGACGAGGATGCGTAAGAAGTAGTCCGGGTTGCCGAACACCTTCCGCGCTTCAACCACCTCGTCGAAAGCCACGACCGCCCGCTCGAACTCCGCGATCGTCTGCGTGTCCGTGCTCCTGACCTCGACTGTAGCGGTGACTTCCAGACGACGGCCCAGCTTTTGGGCGTCGATGACTGCACGGTAACCGGTGATCACAGGGCCCAGCAGCGCTTTAGCCGCGCTATTGTCGGGTTTCCCAGCTCCAGTACGGCTGGTCATCCTAAGCGTTTATCTGTCTGAGGGTTTTTCGTGCTGATCAATCCCTCTTCTGTGGCTCCGGCGATTTGGGAAGTCCTTTCTTTCTGAATCGGACAGGTGCTCCTCTCCGCTATGAGGTTGAGGGCGAGGCCGGTTCTATCCGTTGGGGTTTGATGTGGGGAATGTTTCTGCCGTGCCGATTCTGTTGCCTGCGTTGTGCACGATGTTCTCCAGCGGGTCACGCAGTTCGCTGGGGTCGATGGAAAAGTTTGCCAGCATGATGCGTTCCAGACTGCGGGCCCTCTCCAGCAGGTCCTTGCCCTCGTCGGTGATGGAGACGTATTGACTGCGACGGTCCCCGGGGGCGTGTCGGCGACTTATGTAGCCTTGGGATTCGAGCTTGTGCAGTGTCGGTCCTATGGTTTGACCCTGTACGCGAATGACGTGGGCAAGGCGGGTTTGCGTGATGGGGCCCGTGGCTGCCAGCGCCTCGAGCGCGATCACAGCCGGATATGTCAGATCCAGGCTCCGCAGCTGTTCATTCCATCCCTGCTCAACAAGCCGGGCAGCTGTGGAGAGCAGGCGACTGGTGGGCCAGTGTTCGAGTTCAGGCATCGGCGCGGCGGGAAATGGTCATGCCATCCTGCTGGATGGTCGGGGCGGTTGGCTGCGCAGGGTGGTTCCGGTTCATGCGCAGGTGGTATCGGTGTCTTAGTGGCCGGTTGTGGCCGTGTGGCCGGTGGAGTTCCGGCGGCTGAGGGCCAGGCCCAGGGCGAGCATGCCGATCCCCAGGATCAGGTGGAGCCAGTTGTCGGCGTTGTTGACCGGGACGAAGTTAGCGGAGGATTCCTGGTCGATGACCAAGCCGTAGATCCACAGGACCAAGTAGACGGCTCCGCCGCCGATAAGGTAGTTGCGGGCTTGGCCGGAGGTGCGGGACATCAGGATTCCGGCCACTCCGAAGAGCAGGTGCACAATGTTGTGCAAGATTGAGACCTGGAAGATTCCCAGCAGGAGAGCGTCGGAGGTATGGCCGGCGAACGACAGGGTCTCGTAGTTCGAAGTGATCCCCGGGATGAAGCCCAGGACCCCTACAAGCAGGAACACGGCTCCGACTATCTGCGCTGCCCGCTGAATCGTTGTTCGGTTCCGGGCCGGGTTATGGGTGGGTGTCATTTGTTCTCCTCAGTCGCAAATCCGAGTATCAATAGCGCCACGGGACATTCCCCGGCCATAGGCATACCATAAGGCTCCTTAGCAATTTTTACTAGTTGTCTTCGCCTGGTCGGTCTATCGCAGTGTGAGCGCGGGGACCAGGGCTTCGAAAAGTTTGCCAAGTCGCAATGGACATCAACTTTTCATACTTCTTCTCAAGGACTAAGTCTTTCGGCGGGACGAGATTGCCGCCTGCATCAAGTACTTGCCGGATCAATCTGTCGGGCTCGGCTGGTGATCCGCTCCGCCGTGGCGACGACCTCCGTGAACCGCCACGTCGCAGAGCGGCTGTCCAAAATGCGCAACGACAACATCCTGGCCATGGCAGAAGCACTGACCCGGGTCCGCGAAGCAGGCGGGATCTCCAAATCACAGACACTCATGCATTGGCAGCCTTCGTCGGAGCGACGCTACAAGGTATGAGCCAGCAGGCCAGCGACGGCGCCAGCAAAGAGGACCTCCTCCGCATCGCCCACTACGCCATCACCGCCGTAGAGGCATGAGAGTGAACAGCACGTAGAACGAGTCTCCGTACGTGCCGTCGCGGGAGCAGCAGGGCAGCGCAACCAACAAGCCAGCTCGCGAAGTCGGCGACTCAACAGTGATTGTCCGGCTCCTCAGCAGCGGCGGACGGCGGTCACACGGGCTGGCTGTTCCTCGACGGACGGCCCATCGGTTCGGGCGTTCCACTTCCAAGGAAGTGGGACGGCTAAGCGTGTAGCGTTCAGGGGACTTTCACCAGTGGTTGTACTCGCTGCTTAGTGCCCCGGGCTACGTGGAATAGTGGTCGAGGCTTCGCCCTGTTTGCCAGGGTCATGGCCGGAGTCCACGACACCATGAGGTGCGAGTTGTGAAAAATCGTTCTTTGTATTACCGGACGCCGACTGCGGGTGGTGTGTCGGTGCGAGCTGCTGCCGTATGGCGTGCGGGGGTCTTCCAGAAAGCCAAACGTAGGTGCCGACGGTGGCTAGTACGCCGCCTGCGATGTACATCCACCAGGGAAAGCCGGGGATGCCGGGTTTCTGACCGGCTGCGTCAACGTCGGACGGGGGGGTGGGGATCACGCGTTCGCCGGTGACCAGGATCCGGTGGCTGTTGATGCCCAGTGGAGTGCAGGTGACGAGGGTCAGGAGATCCTTGTCGGGCTGTATGAGGAGACTCTCGGTGTCTTCAGGCTGCACCACGAGGGTTTCGATGACCCTGTAGGTCAGGATCTCGTTGAAGACCTCAATGGTGAAGGTGTCGTCCACGGTGACTTTGTCCAGGTTGGAGAAGAGCTCGGAGGTAGCAAGGCCTCTATGCCCTGTGACTACGGAGTGGGTCGATGGCCCGCCTACAGGGAGCGCGGTGCCTTCGAGGTGGCCGATGCCGTGTTCAAGGACGCTCTCACTGGTGCCGTGGTAAATCGGAAGATCAACGTCAATGGAGGGGATTCTGATGCGCGCCATGAGACCCTCGGAATCACCCCGAAGCATGTCCAGATACTTTTGTTTGTCAGTCTGAGTTTCATTCGCTAGCGGGAGCCGTTCATTCGCTGCCACGGCTGCTCCGCCTCCGCTCAAACCCTGGTTGTATTCCCTTGCCTCGGCTATACGCTGGCGCAAGGTCTCGGCACCGAGGTCTTTGATTCCCTGGGTTAGTTCGTCAATCTTTTGTGACTGCTCCACAGCGCTGACCCAAGCGGCCGCGGCCGGGTAGAGGAGAAGACCGGATCCGGCGATGACTGAAACGGCCACCAGCAAGGGCAGCAGGGGGAGCCGCCAGCGAAGCAGCCGCTTCCGCTCGCGTCTGGTGAGTACCGCCGTCGAACCGCGGGCGGCACCTGGTTCATCCCCGTCCGGGAACTGCGAAGGCGGGACGCCTTTTGGACTCCCCGCCTTCGTATTCACAGTGCTAGGTTATGCCGTTGCCGGTGCCATAGCGGCACGACGACGACGCGCGGCGAGGATTCCGGTACCGAGGGCGATGGCGAGGAGACCAATGCCACCCGCGGTGAACCAGAGGGCGCCGTCACCACCGGTGAGGGGGAGCGCGAAGGCCGGAACCTGATCGTGCTCGAACTCGACATAGTTCTGTACCGGTGCTGTGGTGGAGCTCGGGCCGGCCACAACCTGGGTCTGAACCTGGCTGGGCGTCGGCAGCTGGAAACCGGCCGGGGGAGTGATTTCACGAACGTAGTAGTTGCCCGGTGTGATGATCGGGATAGCTACGAAACCGTTAGCCGCCGTGGTCCAGTTGGTGACGCCGTTGATGGACACCGGGTTCTGGCCAAGGTTGGCGTCGTTCTGGTTCAGGAACACCTGGTACACGGCGCCCGCCAGCGGGGTCCGTACATTGTTCTCGTTCTGGAAGGCGAACACGGTTAGCTGGCCGATCGGCGTGCTTCCGGTGACGGTCTCCGTGGCGCCGTTCACAACGCTCGTGGCCGTGTTGGTGATGATGCCGTTGGCCGGGATGGTCAACGCGCGGCTAAGGACGGTGAGCGTCACATCTCCGCCGGGCAGGGCAGCCAGGCGGGTAAGCCCAGTGGGAGTGAAGGTAGCGGTGAGGTTACGGCTGGCTGCGTCATACACCAAGGTGTAATCCGTGCCCTCCACGAAGTTCTGGGGGACGTTGGCAGCGTTTGCCACCCGCACACCGGTGGGCGCAACGCCGGTGGGGCCTGTTGCCAGGTATTCGAGTTCCGCAGGCAGCGTATCGGTGAGAGTGAAGATGTCCAGAGTGTCGCCGCCGGCGAGTGTAGGCACCTCAGAGTTGATCGCCCAGCGGACCAGGTCCGGGTTGCGGGCTTCAACCGAGTTAGCCGGAGCCGGGACGCGGGTCTTAGTCAGATCCGTAACAGCGTTCTTGGGGTATGCGTGGACGTCGTAGATCCACTGGTTCGCAGGTGCTCCGCCCGGACCCGTCGGGAAGGGCAGCGTAACAAGGAACGGTGCGGCGGGGTTGGTGGCCCCGGCCGGCAGCGCGGTCTCGGTCACAAGGTAGAGACCGATCGGCAGAGTGTCGCCGTTGTTGAACCTCGCTACACCGTCCGAGCCGGTGGTGGCGGTGTAGGTATCAGCAACGGTGACGCGTCCGGCAGCCGTAGCGGGCGTCAGTGCAGAGACCTGCTCCCAGCCTGCCGGCGTCGTGAGGTCTACGCCCTGTACCAGTGCAGCGGTGAAGGTGGCGCCGGAGAGCGGAGTGCCCGGAACAGTCACTTCCTGGCCGGTGCCCACCGTCTGACCGTTTTCCGGGCCCAACGCGAACTTGTGAAGGGTCAGGGTGCGGGCGATCGTGGGATCGATATTTCCCGGTTGAGTGACTGCTGCCGCAGGCGCGACGGCGACCAGAGTCGCCGCTGCGCCCAGCGCCAGCACGCCGGCAGCGGCCGATAACCGCTGGAGGAGGCGGATGGACATGTGATTTCTCCTATTTGTGAAGTGAGGGTGAGACCGAGTGGAACGAATGAAGGGAATCTGGGACGTCGGACAGGAAGGAAGAGGTGCGCATCACCGAGAGGCGCCTCGCATTCGTCGACGCCAATGCCACACCGAAAGGGCTAGTGCCAGACCAAGCACCAACCCCCCTCCGATGAAGAATGCGTCGGCGCTTGTACCGCCGGTGAGCGGTAGTCTTGTGGGCTCCACGGGGGCGTTGACGAAGCGGTAAACCGCCGTCTGGCCAGCCGGCGGAGCCGAAATTGTCCGTGACGTCACAGGGGTCCACGTTGACCCTGTGAGCAGTTCGAGACGGACTTCCTTGTACGCGATCCGCCGGGCAGGATCGGTGGCAGCCTCGGACAACGTGTAGCTGTGGCCCGGCCTGACGTCAAAGGTGTTCGCAGGATTGCCGGAAGACACATACTCGGCGCCAAGGCGGCTCTCCGTTGCTAGGGTGGCGCCAGCAAGCGCTGCGGGGGTCGCAGTGACCCGCCAGTCCGGCGCCTGGAAGCCCGGCTGCGGATTCTGCACCTGTTTGACCAAGGTGATGGCCGCCGTCGCGTTCGTCACCGTGCACGTGACCGAGGCTGTGGCAGGTGGAGTGACATCCCCAGCTGCCGTGACGTCAACAGTGGCACCCGTTGCCGTGAGGCATCGCCAAGTGCCGGTCTGCACATAAGTGGCAGGCCCGCCGGTTTCGGCCAACCGGTAGGCAACGCCAGGAGTGACAGGCACTCCAGAAGCCCCTGCCGTGCCCGTCCGGCCGGAGGGTCCGGGTAACGCATTGGCCGGGCCGGTAGCGCTCAGTGTCCAGTCCGTTGGTAGCGCGGCGCCGAAGCTCACTTCTTTCACCAGCGTCAGGGACGCCGTGGGCCGGTTAACCAAGGTGCATTCGATCGCCGAAGCGGGAGCTATTGCTGTGAGGCTTGCACTAATATCTGTCCCGTTCTGGGTGAACGTGACCGGGCGGTTGGCACCGTTCACCGTGCATGAACCGCTGACGAACGCGAATCCCTCCTGCTGCGTCTCCGAGACCACCACTGTTGCCCTGGAAGCGGTGGTGCCGAACAGTATGGTCCAGCTGGCCTGTCCCGCGGCATCGGTCTGCTGCCTGGGCGCCCCACCGGGAAGGGCCGTGGCGCTGCCCGTGGTGGCCGTCGCCGTCGCGCCTACGCTCCAGTCCGCGCCGGGGCGGGTGAGTCCCGAGAACTCCCGGATGGTCTTGGTGATCCGCACACTCGCCACAGGGGTGGGGGAGTTGAAGAAGGTGCAGGTCACGTTCGCGTTGAGCCTGTTCGGCATAGTGACGGTGCCTGTGGTGGACGTTCCCGCGCTTAGCCGGACACCGTCAGACCAGCAGTCGTAGAGTGCGGTGTACGCGCTGATGGCCGAGGAGGACCCGGCCGCCATGGATTCTGAGATGGTGATGGTGCTACCTGCTGCGGTGGGGAACGGGCCGATCTGCGCCAGTTGACGCCCGGTGGCCGCACCGGTGGTGGTGGCAGTGGCGATGGCTGTCAGGGGAGTCCCCGAGGCCGCCGTCAACGTGAACTGGTCACTGGCAGCCTGACGGCCCACCACGTTCTTCTGAACGGTGAGGGTGGGTGGCGACGAGCAGCCGGCCAGGTCCACGGAGTTCACGGGTACACGCGATGTGCCAGGAACCCTGGCCCACGTTGTGGTGTCAAATTCGTAGGCGCTTCCGGCGTTGGAGAGGTAGACGGTGCCGCGCGGTGAGAACGCGATACCGTTGATATTGGCGAAGGCAGCGTCCGTACCGGTTGTCGGCTTGGTTGAAGAGGCACTTACCGCCAGAGTGCCGCCGGAGCCCGCCGCCAACGCCTCAGCGGAAACGGTGTAGATGGTTGCACTGTTGGTGGAGCCCACCAGGGCAGCGCCCAAAACGTAAAGGTTGCCGCGGGCATCGAAGGCCATGTCGCCGTTGCCGTTTGGCGCCGAGCCGGTGGGGAATGCGCCTACGAAGGCGAACCGGGTTGCGGTGGGGTTCGCTTCGTTGAAGCTCCAAATGTAGAACTGCGAGTTGACGAACTTGCCAAAGAGATAGCGGCCGGTGGACAGATCCACCGCCCCGGCAACGATGCTGCCCTCTACCGTGGTCCCGCCTGCCACGGTGGTATACGCCGAGTTCGCCACCTTCTGGAAACCAGCACCGGGGGTCCACTTAAGAATCGAAGCAACGTCGCTCCCGTCAGTGGAACGGTCCAGCGCGTAGGCGAGGTTTCCGCCCGCGCCAATGCCGAGCCCGTTTGCCGCAGTGACGCCGGTCCAACTACCAACTTGGGCGAGACTTCCCGAAACAATGTCACCTTGTTCCAGCGCACCGGCCGCCGTCATGGAGTAGAAGTGGTTCGCATCGCAGAAAAGTCGGGCAGTCTGCGTGGTATTCGTAAAGGTGCAGACAACCTCGGCCCCCGCCTCGTCCGGCACGGTGATGGTACCGGATGCTCCCGCCCCGGACGCGATCACAGTACCGCCCCGGGTGCACTCATAGGCGTTGGCGTAACCCAGGCCCGCACCGGAGGTCTGCGATTCGTGGATGGTATAGGTAGAGCCGGGCTGCACAACCGAGCGGTTAATCTGCGCCGCCTGGATTCCGGTTGCTGTGCCCGTGGTGGTGGCCGACGCCAGCACGGTGGTCCCCGTGCGTAATGACAGAGTGAACTGGTCGGCCGGAGCAGCGCGGGCCGGAAGGTTCTTACGTACCGTGACAGTGGTTGCAGGTGCCACCTGGAGGCTGCCGGGAGCGGAAACAATAAGTCCTGACGGCGTTACAGCACCGCTGCTGTAGCTTCCGGGAGAGGCGGCTACTACTGCGACTGAGATCGTGCATGACGTTGTTCCCGCTGCAAGGTCGCCGCCCAGGACCGAGATGCTGCCCGAACCTGCTGCGGCAGTGACGGCGAAGGCGGTCCCGGCAGCGTTCGTGCACGTGCCTGCCACCGCGGGGGTGGGAGCTACTGTCATACCCGCAGGAAGCGCAGTTGAGAATCCCCAGTCGGTTTTTGCCAGCAGGTCGGTGGTATTGGTGATCGTGTAGCTCAGAGTTGTGGGGACCGTAGCTGTGGCGGCAGCCGGATCGAAGGCAACGTCCAGAGCAGGGGTGACATCGAGGACGCGTATATTGTCCACGGCGAACCCGCTGCCGGCACCTGTCACCGTGTTGACGATCTGTACCTGGGCCGCGGAGATCTGCGCGGGAGTGAGCAGTGCCGTGTTCGAACCGTTGCTGGTACCCGCCCGGACCGAGGCCGACCATGCAGGGTCTACCACGCCGGAGATCGTGCCGAGAGTGGGAAGGGCCGGGGACGTGTAGTAGACGCTGCCCGTCCTGGTGCAAGGGACCACGGGCGACGGGAACCCGGTCAGAAGGGTTGTACTACCCGAGACCAGGTTGAGCGAAAGTGATGCGTTGTTGGTGCCACACTGCGCGCCTACGGCATTCATGCCCACGGCGTAGTAGCGAGAATCTGGAGCGCTGATGCCCGTTCCGGCGGCGGATTGAAGAACCGTGGTGCCGCCCGCCACAACGGCGTAGGGGATGGAGACGAGTGCATGGTTACTTTGCGTACCCGCGGTAGAGCCATTGGCAGGGGTAGTGCCGGAGGTGGAGCCGACTACACCCGCGGACACCTGGCCGAGGACATCGGCCATGCGCCGGCCATCGCGTGCGGCGAGGGAGGACTGCCCGACGGCGAGAAGTGGCTGGGTGGGGCAGAAAGCGGCATTCGGATAGGGGGCTGTGTAATTGATAAGGACGCCCGTGCAGCTCGTGCCACTTCTCCAACCCGTTGAGGCTGTGTATTTCCCTCCGGAGTAGCTGGGAAGTCCGGTGGCTGCGGTTGTCAGTCCCTGTTCGAACGACTCGATCCAGACTTGGCGGGTAGCTTCCGGCACACCTGCGGCAAAGATGCTTGCGTCCCGAGTGGTTGTTGCTTGGACGTCTGACTCTGCCGTGGCTGGTGGTCCCCGGCTGCTTTCGGCCACGGGATGGTCTCCCGGCAGAGCTGTTTCAGGAGATGCGGAGGTCTCGGGATGCGGATCGGGCTCCGATGTCATGACCGGATCGGTGGTGGCAGGCTCCGGCTTTTCCGCGGTGGGCTCTTCACCAGTGGTCGGCTGGGCTGTTGGCTGCTCAGCATCCAACGACGATGGCATGGTCGGCATCGAGCCTTCATTTACTTCCGGAGCTGTGGCAGGCTCGGTGGCCGCGGGCGGCGACGACGGCTCCGCAGGTGTACGAACAACAGTCGCATCGGCTGGTAAAGGTGCGGCAAGCGATCCCCACCCGCCCAAAACGACCGCAAAGGCAAACGCAGCGGCCACGACGCCGAAACTGCGACGTGCGCTCGATCGGGCACTGGTGCGCCGCGGGCCGTTCGAGTGTTCCAACAGAGCAACTGGCCTCTCGGTAGTGTTCGTTGTCAGACGTCCACAACAAACGGAGGCGACGCAAGCGTCACCATCCGAGAGGAGGCCCCCCAACTCCGGTGTCTGCACACCCTTAAAGCGCGCTGACAAGGGCGAATATAGCAAAAGGACTACTTGGAAGACAACTTGCTAGTCTTCCGTGCTAATTTCGCCGCGCTTCATGAGCTCAAGATGTCCAATGGCATCTGCGGCAAGGCAGCTCGACCGGACCCGACAGGAATCGAATCTTGATGGAATCTTGAGGTGTTCATTGCGCGGTGCTTGAGCTGCGACGGTCATGCTTGATGTGTCTGGCGGAAGCGTTGGCGTACTGGGTGGTCGGTCTTGCAGTGGGCAGGCCACACCAGCTACCGTGCCGCAGCTGGTCACAAGGACTGCTGACTGAGCATCGGCACCCATGTCCTGGGCCGGTGGGCGGTGGGATCATGGAGGCATGGTCAAGCAATCATCGCGGCAGCCCGTGCCGGGGGAGCGCCCCGCCGCGGTTTCACAGGATGTGCAGAGGCTTCCTTTGCATAACCCCGCTACCCAGCAAATGCTCATTGTAGGGAAGCGACGGGAGGCCGCCGAAGCCAAGCTGGAACAGCGGCTCCGTGCCGAGAACCCCCAGTAACGCCCGACGGGTAATCCTCACCTCGGAAGGCGACCGGCGGGAGGCCTCGGAGGGCCTTCTTAGGGCTTATGGAATTCCTTGGTAAATTACTCGCAGAGTTCTCCCAGCTGTTGCTGCCGGCCGCTGTTCCTGGCACCCGTCAGGAGGTCCTGAACATCGGCAGGGAATGTCCTTCGAATGTGGATCTGTTGTGAACGGCGGTGTTCGGGTTGGATTCTGGTGTCGTGGAGGATTGGTCCGCCGATGCGGAACGATTGGCTGATCTGCTTGTTGCTGCAGAAGACATCAAAGCGTTCCTCGATGGGCTCGCGGTCTTAGGAGCTTCGGTGATGTCGCGGGTTACCGAAACCCGTATCGAGTGCGCAGTGACGCTGGAGCGGCGCAAACGAATCTCAACAATCGGCGGGAGCAGCGACAAAGCGATGGTCCTGGACAGGATCGAGCAAACCCTGGGGGAGGGGCCCTGCGTTGAAGCGCTGACCCGGGACCGCCCGGTCCTTCTTGAAGATTCCCTGTCATCACCGCAGTGGAGCGAGTACTGCCAAGCCTTAAGCGCGGCTGGCATGCGGAGCACTCTGGGTGTGCCGATGGAACTGGAACAGGGTGCCTCCGCCGTTCTGAACTTCTTCGCGCCTATCCCGGGCTCTTTCTCATCACGGGCCGTCGCGAGTGCGTTGACCTTCGCGGGAGTTGCCGGCAAGGCGCTCCGGCTGGCGGTCCGCATCACCGTATTGAACGAGAACGCGGCCGATCTTGATGCTGCCATGACCAACAGGTCAGTTATCGATACCGCATGCGGGGTGATCATCTCCCAAAACCGGTGCACACCCCAGGAAGCGTTCGATATCCTCCGCAAAGCTTCCAACGACCGGAACCAGAAGCTGCACGACCTGGCCCGAATCCTGGTAGCCGGGGTCCCCGCCCACCAACAAGCACAGGAAACGTAACCGGAACATGGGCTTGCTATTAAGGGAAGAAATGCGCCATCCCTTGGCAGGTGGTGGGTGCCCTGAAAACGGACATGGAAAGGGGCGGGCGTGAGGCTTACGGTAAAACTAAGGAATGCCACGGATGGTCGGATGGACCTTCAAGTCCTGGAACTGCCCGATCTTGAGGTCTCTGTGCAAGGCGTCCGGGAGATCCCCGAAACGGTCAGGGATGCCACGGCAGGACTCACCGGGCTCCCAGCCGACCAATTTATCGTCGAAGTAGGCTACTGACCCCTCTCTCCCAGACCGCAGCACGCCGAGCTTCACGGCCCCGGCAAATGCATCAATCAAGGGCGCGCTCAGGGATCTTGGCCGTGGCTAGGATAGGAAAACATCTCAGGTCAGAAAGGCGTGGTGCTGGTAGTGGGGGAACCATCCGGTGAGGGCAGCGAGAGCAGGAAAGGCAATCGGGTTGAACTGTGGAGGGCATTCGCTCTTCCGGTCGTGATCGGCCTGGTCGTGCTGGGCTTTGCCGGGGTGAACTTCTTCAATGGCCTTGCCGATAAGGAGAGCAAAGCCGCGCCGCCGCCGCGTCCCTGCGAGGTCATGCCACGGGCGGATCTGGCACCCGCTACCGGAGCCCTGTTCGGCGTTAACCTGGACTGGCATTCAAAACCCCTCTCCACCTACGCCCAGGACCTCGGCCACAAACCCGCTGTCAGCGTCTCTTTCACTGGCTTCCCGTTGACAACCAAAGACGAAGATGACCTCCAGAACGCGGTCGAGCAGATCCGCGCCGACGGGCACATGATGCTCCTTACCCTCGAGCCCCGCAACGGCCTGGACACCGTCACCGTGGACACGGCTACAGCCTTGGCCCATGACCTCGCCCGGTTCAACAACGAGGGTGTCCCGGTCGTAGTCCGGTTCGCCCACGAGATGAACGGGTCCTGGTATGCCTGGTCCCAACAGCCTCAAAAGTACGTGCACGCGTTCCAAACCCTTGCCACAGCAGTGCACACCCACGCACCAGGATCGGCCATGATGTGGGCGCCGAACTACGGCGGCGGCTACCCCTTCGCCGGCGGGCAGTACGAAGCCAAACCGGGAACACCGGACTTCGTTGCCTTGGACACCAGCGGCGACGGGACGCTGAGCATGAACGATGACGCCTACGCCCCGTACTACCCCGGAGATGAGGCAGTGGACTGGGTAGGAATGTCCCTGTACCACTGGGGCAGCACCTATCCGTGGGGTGAGAACGAGCTGCCGGAGGCTGACAAGTTTGCCGACCAGTTGACCGGCAACTATGTGGGCGCTAACGGCGATGACAGTCTTCTGGCGGACTTCTACGGCGTGTATGGCACACAGCACGGCAAGCCCGTGGCCATCCCGGAAACAGCGGCCCTCTTCGCGCCCGGAACGGCCGGGGCATCCGAGATGGCCATCAAGGAAGCGTGGTGGAACCAGCTTTTCAGCTCTTCAACCCATGAACGGTTCCCGAACTTGAAGATGATCAACTGGTTCGAATGGGACAAAAACGAGATCGAGGTCAAGGGCCGCGTTGACTGGACCGTGACCAACACCCCCGCAGTACGCGACGCCTTCACCGCCGCACTGCCGGGCTGGCTCCGCTACGGACCCACACAAACCTGCCAACCCCCACAATAGCGACACACACTCCAGGGAGCTGAAGCAGCCAGGTTGGGAAGTAACCCACCAGCGGCGTTCCGAATCCAAAGAACTGGGACACCGGGAGACCCTTTGGTTGTCGCGTTCGCGGGCTATGGCGCAAGAAGGCGGAGTGGCAGTCAGGCGTCATTGCGGCAACTAAATGTCTGTTACGACGGTCAACTCAGAAGAGGCAGGTGTGGGCCCATGGCTCAGTGGCCTTTTGGCGCCTTGAGCACAATATTCTCCAGTTCGTCCCGCAGGCCGTCGGGGTTGACGTCAAATTTTGCCAGGACTTCAAGTTCCAGGGCGCGGGCCTCGTGAAGCAGTCGCTTGCCTGCATCGGTGATGGAAACGTAGTGACTGTTGCGGTTCCCTGGTCGGCGATCTATGTGCCCTTGTGACTCGAGTTTCTGCAGGGTCGGGCCCAAGGTCTGGGCCCGCACGTAGATAACGTCGGCAAGACCCGCTTGCGTGATGGGGCCCGTGGCCGCCAGCGCATCCAAGGCGATCACTGACGGGTACGTTAGCCCGAGGTTGCGCAATTTCTCGTTCAATCCTTGCTCGACAAGCCGGGCCGCGGTGTAGAGCAATCTGCTGGTGGGCCAGCGCTTTACATCAGGCATCGGCGCGTCCGAAAACTGGTAGAGACGGCGTCAGGATACTGGAAGGGAAGCGCCGCCCCAGTCGGTTCCGGAGGCCGTGCACGAGTTCGTGGGTCTCACCGGCCGGTTGTGGTTGCGGTTCGCCCTGCCACTTTTCGTCGGCTAAGTGCCAAGCCCAGGGCCAGCATGCCGACACCCAGGACCAAATGAAGCCAGTTGTCGGCGTTGTTGACCGGAACGAAGTTCGCGGCGGATTCCTGGTCGATGAACAGGCCATAGATCCACAGAACCAAGTAAATGGCTCCGCCGCCCACCAGGTAGTTCCGGGCCTGCCCCGCAGTCCGGGCCATCAAGATGCCCGCTACTCCGAAGAGCAGGTGCACGATGTTATGCAGTATTGATACCTGGAAAATACCCAGCAGGAGGGCATCGGAGGTGTGGCCGGCGAACGACAGGGTCTCGTAGTTCGAGGTGATCCCCGGAATGAAGCCAAGGACTCCTACAAGGAGAAAGACCGCTCCGACTATCTGCGCTGCTCGCTGAATGGTGGTGCGGGTTCGGGCGGGGTTATGGGTGGGGGTCATTCGTTCTCCTCAGTCGCCTTACGTGAGTCTGGATAGTCTGGGACGGTCCCAATACATAGATAATAAGGTTACTTAGCAGTGTTTACCAGCATCTCTCAGCAACCTCACCCCTCCATGCGGCCCGCGCTATTGGGGAGGCTAGGTTTTGATGTCGGCACCCCTTCCTTGGGACCGATTCTTCCTATTGACTGCAAATGATAAGGGTGCTTAGCTTTAGCTACCGGCCTGGTTCTCGACCTCTCCGGCGGGAACCGGGGCCGGTCCAACGGCACCGACGAACCGAGACCCCATGCAAGCGAGCAGACCGGGGCCCCTCGGAGCAGGAGGGGAACAGCACCAAAGTAGTTCCCGTCCGATGGCTCCCTTGGCGCACCATAACCCAGTGACGGAACAGCTCCTCATTGTGGGTAAACGCCGCGAGGCTGCTGAATTCCATCTTGAACGACGACTTCGTCCACCCCTTGAAGGAGATACGAAAACCAACCCTTAGGGGGGACGAATGGGGGAAGGGGAACATTGGTAAAGCCAGGGATTGAGACTTACAACCAGGACGGGCAGTGGAGAAGCCGACGTCAGGGCTCAGACGGGCCCTTCGCCAGCAGAGCTCGCTGAACTTGTTGGTTTGTCCGACCGGACGGTTCAACGTCGTATCTCCCGGTTGATTGGGACACGCGACATCGATTTCCGCTGCGATATCTCGCGCCCCGACGCGGGGTGGCATGCGGCGGCGGTGCTGTGGCTCGAAATGCCGGACGAGATGCTCGAACGAACGGGCAACGCGCTCCTCACCTGGCCGGAAACCCGTACCTGCGCCGCGATTGCAGGATCGAGCAACATGCTCCTGACCCTTGGGCTACACGCAGTAGCGGACCTGCACTCACTCGCATCCCGAGTCGCTGAACGATTCCCTTATGTCCGCATCGTCGATCGGCAACTGGTCATGCGTCAGGTCAAGCTTTACGGCCGGATCCTGGATCCTTCAGGACGGTCGACCGGGGTTGTGCCGGTCGACCCTTGGGGCCTCTCGGAGAGCCAGCAAGGGCGAATCGACGTGCCCAGAACGCCCTGAGACGGCAAACGGTCTCCACAATGAGGGTTTTGTGGGCAGAATGGGCTCATGTGCGGCAGATATGTGATGTCCAAAGCAGCGAGCGATCTTCTAAGCCATTTCGAGGCCAAGGAAGTTGAAGGCAGCCCGCCCGGGCCGAGCTGGAATGTCGCCCCGACCCAGAACGTGCCGATCGTGGCCGAACGCCTGGATGAGGGCACAATTGACCGGCGCCTGCTGATCGCAAAATGGGGTCTGGTGCCGTCCTGGGCCAAAGATGTGAAGATCGGCTCCAAGCTCATCAATGCCAGGAGTGAGAGCATCTTGGAGAAGCCCTCGTTTAGGTCGGCCGCGGTGAAGCGCCGGGCGATTGTTCCGGCCGAGGGCTATTACGAGTGGCAGAAGACCAAGGACGGCAAGAAGATCCCGAACTATCTGTTCTCCGAGAAGGAGCCGTTGCTGGGTTTCGCCGGCCTGTACGAGTTCTGGCCTGATCCCGCGTTGCCCGAGGATGATCCAGAACGGTGGCTGCTGACCTGCACGGTCCTGACCACAGTCACCCAGGACGCGTTGGGACACGTCCACGATCGGTCACCGGTCGTCATCCCGCAGGACCGCTTCGCGGAATGGCTCGACCCTGACCTGACCGACAAAGCAGACGTCCAACACCTGCTCGATTCCCTGCCGGAACCAACCCTGACGCCCCGGGTTGTTAGCACCCGCGTCAACAGCGTTCGCAATAATGGCCCCGAGCTTATTGAAGCGGCTGAGTGATCGGCACCGACTCTCGAAAATCTTTCAATTTTCCCGTCACGATTGCCAATAAGCCGGCACATATAGAGGGGCGGTCCAGTCATTCGCCGTTAGGCTGGGCGCAAAATCACACTGGTGGGGGAGTGTCCCATCATCCCGAGTGTTCCACTTCTAAGGAAGTGGGACACCTGGGGATGGCCAATGTGTAATGCTCAACTCAGGCTGGGTGATCCGCATCGTAGACGAGGCCGATCTGCTGACGGATCGTGTCCATTGCCGCGATGATTGCAACGCTGTCATGGGGCGGAAGGATGCGTCTTGCGGAAGGAGAGTTTTTAATTAGAGACTCCATTTCCAACGCCTGGAATTGCATGCCTCTGCCCTTTGCCGGCTGAGCGAATATCTCAACCATGTGGCCTTGGTGGTCGTAGCGTCCGAAGGTTGCGCTTTGGTTCCAGACGGATTCGATGTTAATCCAGCCTTCGGTTCCGATAATGGTTGCCCGACTGGATCCGGCGGCGTCCAAAGCGCAGTCCAGTAGCGCCTGTTGTCCGTCCGCGTACGTAAGGATCACCGCGGTCTGTCGGTCAACGCCCGTTGTGGTCTTGATGGCGCTTGCCCGAATCTGTTGTGGTGCTCCTAAGACATCGAACGCGAAAGAGACAGGGTAGACGCCCAGATCCAGGAGCGCCCCGCCACCCAGGGCAGGGTTGTTGAGACGATGCGTAGGGTCTTTCGACAGGTTCCGATTGTGGCTGGCTGTAATCTTGCGGATCTCCCCGAGTAGTCCGTCCTTGATGATTTCGCGGACCCGGACCATATGGGGGAGGAACCGGGTCCACATGGCCTCCAGTACTACCAGACCATTCTTCTCGGCCAGCGTCACGACTTCCTGTGCCTGATGGGCATTGATGGTGAAGGGCTTTTCGACCAGAACGTGCTTTCCGGCGTTTATTGCCAGTAATGCATGAGCATGGTGGAACGAGTGTGGAGTGGCAACGTACACGACGTCGACGTCCGGGTTGGCGACCAGCGCATCGTAGCTGCCGTGGGCGTCGGGTATGCCGAATCTTGCGCTGAACGCTCTGCTTGAGTCCAACGAACGTGATCCAACGGCTTGGACAGTGAACCCGTTATCGAGCAAGTCCTGCGTTTGTGCGGTAGCGATTCTGCCTGCCCCGAGGATGCCCCACCGGATGGGGTCGGTATGCGTACGGGTCGCTGTGTCATTCACTATGGGCGGTCTCTCTTATAAGTCCATGGGCTACGAGGGCATCGCCATCGGAAGGTCTTGAACAACCTGGTGGGTTGGTGGAGTCGGCATTTGTTGCAGCCTCTGCCTCCACACGACCTGACCACTTTTCTCCAGCCTGGTCGCCCTCGGGGGTGTTGGAAAGCCAGGCGATCGCTTCAAGCTCGGGGTATCCCAGGGCTGCTGTTTCCGGCCATTGCTTCGCGATCCGTTCAAGGGCTTCAGTGGGAGAAACGGCCCAGGGCACGTGTCGAATATCGGTCAAAGAACCTATGGCCATATGACCGTTCGACAAGGCTCTTTCGAGCAGCCGCAACACCGAGTTTCTTAGGTCTTCACCGCCAACGCGCATGTGGGCTGAGACGTAGTCGGTGAACATGCCCAGGCTCATTAGGTCGCCGTGGTTCTCCCCCAAGATGCGGTGTAGTACCTCGGGTGGCGGATCGGGGTGGACCAGTAAGTGCTGATCTGGGGTCCGCGGATCGCTGCGCGGTATTTGCCCTTCGTTGGAGGACGCGGACGGCTGCGAGGTTCGTTGGTGCTCTCTGTTTCCTGGAGCGAAGAGATCCCGCACCGCGGCAAGCACGGTCCCGCTTACTTGCAACGCGAGGACAGGGTCGAAGACCGTTTTTGATGTGACGGTGACGTAGTTGTCCCACTTGAGTTTTGGGGTTCTGATGTTCGCTGCAGAGATGCCCTCGGTCCACTGGTCTTCGGCGATCAGCACAAACTCTGCCGAGCAGCATTGCTTTGGTTCGGGTGGGTCATGCGGGTGCTGGTTGTCTGCATCTGCAAATGTCGACATCTCTAGGCGGCTTTCGGTTCGGGAGTGGACCAGTCTGGAGCCGCGAAGCCCCCGCACGGCTCCAGACTGGGTTTGTTGCGCCCGCCATCTGCATGACGGACGCAAGCCTTCTTTTAGCGCTTTACGCGCTCGTTGTAGGCCTTCAATGCTGCGGTTCCCTTGTCCTGGGCCGTAGTCAGGGTTGCCCGTACGTCGGCTCCATCAGCAATGGACTGGATGGCGCTGCGTACGTCGGCGCGGCTCTGACCAAATGCCCCGTTGTGGCAACCAGCAGCTGCGTTGGCATCTGTGGTGCTTGCCAGTTGTTCCAGAAGAGCCTTCTTCGCCGGAGCGGTCTCAGAACCCTTCAGCTCGTCCAATGCAGCCTTGGAGGAGGGAAGATAACCACTGTCCTTGAAGATTTCCTTTTGAACATCGGACGATCCCACGAACTCGGCGAACTCAAGGGCTGCGGCCTGCTCGGCGGGCTGGCGGCCTTCTCCGAGGATCCACAGGGCGCTTCCGCCAGGTACTGCTCCGCCCTTGTCGGAGGCTACAGGGAGCGGCAGTGCATCAATTGTAAATTTGGCTGCTGCGGCCGTTGTGCCGAGGCTTGCTGAAGAGGCCAGCAGCATCGCGGCCTGCTGGCTGCTAAATGCGCGCTGCGCGGCAGTTCCGTCACTGCCGACGTTGAGGATTGCACCCGTCTTCAGTGACTTTTGATAGTGCGTCCAGATAGCGACGAGGTCATCGTTGACGTAGGCGAAGGCGTTCGCCGGCTCCGACCCGAGCCCGTTGTCCGGTGTGCAGTAGGCGACGCCGTTGGAGGCGCTGAACTGTTCGTTCCACCACTCATTGTGCTGGAACACCAAACCAGGAGTGCCGGTGGCTTCATGAATCTTGTCAGCCCAATCGAAGAGCTCCTGTATGTTCTTGGGCCGATCGGCGGGATTGATCCCGGCTTTGCTCATTACTGCAGGGTCAAAGAATACGGCGGGCTGGGACACCATCATCGGAACGGCCCAGAGTTTCGAGTCGATCGTGTAGTAGTTTGCCGCAGCCGCGGCGACCGAGTCCGGGTTGAACTTCTCTCCCTCAAACGGGCTGATGGAGCCAGGGATTGTCGCGAGCCCGGAGTCGTGCAGGTAGGCGGTATAGGTGTCTCCGCCCTGGAAGAGGGGAGGGGTGTCCCCGCTCTGGACTGCATTGGTGAGTTTGGCCGCTGTGGCGGCGTAGTCGCCTTGGTAGATCGCGTTGATGGTGATCTGGTGTTTGTTGCTTGAATTGAAGGCGTTGACCTGCTTTAGAAGAGCGTCCGCCGATGAGCCTCCGACTGAATACCAGAAATCCAGTTTGATCGGGCCTTCGGACTTGACTGTCGTTTCTGTCGTTTCGCTCGCGCAGCCGGTAAGACCAACCACCAGGGCGGCCACGGCGCCCACGGCGCCAAGGCGGAGGGACGTAAGATGTTTCATTTCACTGCTCCTTCGGTGATTCCTCGTGCGAGGAATTTTTGACCCACGAGCACCAGGATGATTGTGGGAATACTGACGATGATCAGGCCCGCGAGGCCTGCCCCAATGTCTGTGTCCGCCTCGTCGAAGAGCGCTTTGACGCCCACTTGAACGGTGCGTGCCTCAGGGGACTCCGTGACCAGAAGTGGCCAGAGATATCCGTTCCAGGCGGCGATGGCGGAGACCAAACTGACCGCCATGACGGTGGGCTTGGTTAAAGGAATGAGAAAGCGGGTGAGGAATCTGATGGGTCCCACGCCGTCGAGTCTGCTGGCTTCCACAATTTCGGTCGGGAAGCTGAGGAAAGACTGGCGCAGCAGGAAGATTGAGTATGCGGACGCGATGAAGGGCAAGAAGACGGCCAGAAGCGTATCGAAGAGCCCGAGGCTTCTGATCGTGAGGTAGTTGGCGACAACAGTGGCCTCGTTGGGGATCATCATCGTGACCAGGTAGAGACCCAGAATGAGCGTTGGCCGCTTGAAGCGTCCAAAGACAATCGCGTAGGCCGCAAGCAGGCTGGTGAGCACCTGTAGTCCTGTCTGGGCAACGAGCACCAGCGTGGAATTGAGAATCTGTTGAAACAGCGGCGCCCTGTTGAACGCTGACACGACGTGGTCCCACGTAAAGCCGGTGGGGATGATGTCCAGGAGTGTCCCGGTCACCGCGGGGGAGGGTCTGACTGCACCGAATGCCACGTACGCGATGGGGAGAACGATTACCAGGGCGACGGTACTCAGATATGTAAGGAGCGCTATCCGGGTTGCTGATTTCATTTGTAGTTGACCCTTCGCTCGAGCACGCCGAATTGGATCGCGGTGAGTGCCAAGATGAGTATGAGAAGGACGATCGATCGGGCCGAAGCTGCACCGTAGTCGGCCGTCCCGCCGAACGCGGCGTCGTATATGTCCAGCACGAGTGTCTTGGTGGAATCGGCCGGCCCGCCGCCGGTCAGGACGCTGATCACAGTGAATTCCCTGAGGGACTGAATTGATTGCGTCACAACGATGAAGAACAGCGT
Organism: Paenarthrobacter sp. OM7; assembly: GCF_029873575.1. Taxonomy (NCBI): domain Bacteria; kingdom Bacillati; phylum Actinomycetota; class Actinomycetes; order Micrococcales; family Micrococcaceae; genus Paenarthrobacter; species Paenarthrobacter sp. OM7. Next base: position 106,825 of record NZ_CP123580.1, on the reverse strand, counting down.
TGGTGTGATGAGCGGAAGCGTCACTGACGTTAGCTGGCGCCAGAACCGTGCGCCGTCAATAGCGGCGGCTTCGTAAATTTGCGTCTCAATGGAGTCGAGCGCAGCCAGAAGCAAAAGAACAGTGAAGCCGAGAGCGGTCCACACATCGACCATGATCACGGAGATGAGCGAGATGCTGGTAGACGTCAGCCATCCCACGTTTTCGCCGCCGAACGTATTGGCGATCACGTCGAACAAGCCGCTGGATGGTGTCATAAGCGCCCGGAACGCCAAGCCCGCGACGGCCACTGACACAGCCATCGGAACGAGGACCGTGGCCCGGAAGATAGCGGTACCGCGGAGCCTGGATGACAACGGGACGGCAATGGCCAGACCGAGGACAAGTTTGCCGGTGACGGACCCGGCCATGAAGGCCAGCGTCGTTCCCAGGGTCCGCCAAAAGTCAGGATCGCTGAGCATGTCGGCGTAGTTCTCGCCGCCGACAAAGCCCTTGGGCTGCCCGAAGAGGTTCGTCGTTTGCATGGACAGGAACAGTGTCCGTAAGAGCGGCCAGTAGTCGAAAAGGGCTATGGCGCCGAGACTGGGAATCAGGAACAGGATCGCCCAGAGATGGGGACCCTTACGGCGCCGTGGCGGACCGTTCCGGCCCTGTGGCGGCTTGAGCGCCGGTCTTGATGGATTCGATTGAAGCGCAACCATGATCATTCTCTTCGTTGGGAAATTGGACTATTGTGAAAAGTGTAGGGAACGTTCCCTACAAAGACAACAGGTTTCGGTGAATTGGCCGTGGGCTGCCCGCCGAAACCGGAAAGGGCAGATCATTGCTGCACATCGATTGGGTCAATAATTCAACTCTGACGGAGCTGGCGCTAGTGGGCATGGCTTACGTTCTCTCGGCGCTGGTGGGGATTGAGCGCCACCGCCAAGTCAAGAGCGCGGGGCTGCGCACGCACACGCTCGTAGGCCTCGGAGCGGCGGTGTTCACCCTGGTATCCGGCTACGGATTCAGCTCCATTACAACGACTGATGTCATCCTGGACCCGTCACGCATAGCCGCGCAGATCGTTTCCGGTGTCGGCTTTCTGGGCGCCGGCGTCATCTTTGTGCGTCAGAATGTCGTCTCCGGTCTGACGACTGCGGCATCTGTCTGGCTGGTTGCGGCGATTGGCATGGCTTGCGGGGCGGGGATGCCGGTTCTCGCTGCGACCGGAACGGTGCTCCACCTGCTCACGGTGACCCTGCTTTCACGGGTCGCTCGTCAGATTCCGGTGGCCGGGAGGGGCCGGGATCTGACAGTCCACTACGGCGACGGGAAAGGCACTCTTCGTCTCATCCTTGAGCGTGCGACAGAGCTTGGCTTTGAGGTCGCATTGAAGGGAACCCGTCGTCAGGAAACGGCCCGTGCTGGCACCGTGATTGAGGCGAACCTTCGCTTTAATCGAGGCAGGGTCTCGATAGACCACTTGGTTGAGCAGCTCACTGACGTCTCAGGCGTTCAGCGGGTCGTCAACGCGGCGGGCGCCGATAGTTCCCTGTAAGAATGAGTACCCAGGCCAAACACGACAATAGGAGCTTGAATGACTTCCCCATCCGCGCGGGAGCAGGCAATCGGCCGCGTTGCGGCCGGAGAGCCCGTCAAGGACGTCGCGCTGCGCTTCAACATTCAACCTGTAGCTTTGCAGCGTTGGGTGGCCGAGGAGACGGGTGTTGAAGGACTAGTCTCCGCTGAACAACCAGCCGTACGCAACGGGCACGTGACGATCGTTGATGTAGCCCGGCGGGCCAACCTGTCAAAGTCCGTCGTCTCACGGGCTCTCCGGGGACAATACGGCGTCAGTGATGAGGCCCGCAAAAAGGTGGAGCAAGCGGCCCGCGAGCTCGGCTTCGTGTTCAACGCCGCCGCGCAGAACCTTAGCTCCTACCGGACGAACACCATCGGAGTCCTGGTCCGGGACGCTTCGGCCGCCTTCTATGGTGAGATGCAAAGTGCACTGCAGAAAAGAGGGACCCAGGTTCAGAACCGGGTTTTCATCACGTCCGGGGCACTGGACAACCATGATGAGAGACGTGCCCTGGAGGATCTCATTGCCCTTCGCGTCGACGGCCTCATCGTTTGCAGTGGCAGGCTTCCGGCAGAGGAAGTGAAGCGCTTTTCCGGCCGTTTCCCCGTGGTGGTTGCCGGCAGGCCGGAAGCAGATCCGGCTCTGAACAGCGTGTTCGGAGATGAAGACGCCGGAGCAGCAGACCTGGCGCAGCATCTGATGGACCTGGGTCACAGGGAAATTGGCGTGCTGCACCCATCAATGACCGCCTCGCCCATTCTCCACCGACGTACGAACATCATGGCCGAAGAACTTAAACGGCGCGGCGCCACCCCTCACTTCTTGCCTATCGAGTCAACAGAATCTGTGTCATCCTCGCTGGCGGCAGCACCCGCCGCGGTCACTGCCCTCATGTGCCCCAACGACCGCTACGCTGCTGCCTGCCTGGAGCTCTTCGAACAAGGCCGGCCACGGCTTTCCGTCACCGGATTTGATGGGGTGGGAGGACTGGCCAGCGAACTCATCGGCATTACGACCTGGCGTCAGCCGATAGATGAGATGGGAAGCGCTGCGGTCGATCTCCTCATGAAGGTAATCGCCGAGCCGGGACGACCGGTCGAGCGGATCGCCATTCCCGGACAGCTCCGGCCTTCCCGGTCCACGGTCGGGATCTAAGAATCATCTGGACAACGCCCTGGTTTTATCGGACCATTGTAGGGAACGTTCCCTACAACCATTGAACAGCACTCATTAGGACTAAGAAATGACGACAAAGTACACATACGGGGTCTACCTTCGACCGGACCCGCTCACCTGCAAGGCCGTTTCCGACCTGACCCGCTTGGTGCGTCGGCAATTCGGTATTGTCTCCGCTGCGGCTTTCCCACCTCATGCAACCCTCGCTGGTGCCGTTCCCAGCAACGCCCTTGAAGACGATCTCATTGCAGCACTGGACCCCGTTCTGAGCACTACAAGCGCGATTGAAGTCCACAACGCCGGCATCTGCCGACACAACGTCGCCATAACCTTCGACGTGGACCACACCATCAGTGGGCAGAAGAACCAAGCCATCAAGGATCTGGCTGTGGCCGTCAATGCAGCGCTGGCGCCCTATACCGAAAGCGGCGAGGGACTGCGCGCTAAACCCTTTGACGCCGAGAACTTCCGCGCCCACCTGTCCTTGGCCTCACATGATTTGGAAGCGGCCCCCCATCTGCGCGAAGAAGTCGAGTCATTCCTGAGGGCAATGCCCCACAGCGCACCCTCTGATTTTGTGGCAAACACCGTGACGCTCTTCCGGTTCTACAGCCAAGACTGGGCAGGGGAGTGGTGGCACGATCTCCAGTGGACCCACCTGCGGTCGTGGATTCTTAAGTAGCCACTGGTTCATTGGACGCGGTCTGCCCGCGGGAAAGTATGCGAATGATTAAGCCAGAGAGTATTCAAAGGCACGGCCTCACGGGACTCCTCGTTACGGTCACGGCTGCCGCGGATATTGAAGCACACCTGACATCTGCGGTCGAGCGCATCAGGATATCCACGCGAAGCCGAACCCAAGGCATATTGGTGACGCGGCAAGCACCTGGGACGTTCATTGTTGATATCAGCGCCGATGTCCCCTCCGGTACCGTTTACGAAAGGGATGCAACATGAGAATCTTCGCCACCGCTGGATCGCAACGTCTGCTGCGGCAATGACGATGAGAATTCTTGTTACGGGTGGCTCCGGTTATATCGGTTCCCACACCGTTTTGTCCCTTCAGGAAGCCGGCCACGACGTCGTCGTGCTTGATAACCTCGTGAATTCCAGCGAGGAATCCCTCCGCCGGGTTTCGGAGCTCACCGGCAAGTCTGCCGCGTTCCACAAGGTTGATCTGGTGGATGAGTCCGCTGTTGAGGCCGTGTTCGTCCAGCACCAGATCGACGCCGTGATCCACTTCGCTGGGCTGAAGGCCGTGGGAGAGTCCGTTCAGGAGCCCCTGGCTTACTACTACAACAACATCGTGGGCACCTTGAACCTGCTCCGGGCCATGGACAAGCACAACGTGCGCTCCATCGTTTTCAGTTCTTCTGCCACCGTCTATGGGGAGCACAACCCGATCCCGTACATCGAGAAGATGGAGATCGGCGCGAACAACCCGTACGGCCGCACCAAGGAACAGATCGAGGACATCCTTTCGGACTTGGGCAACGCGGACGACCGCTGGCATATCGCTCTGCTGCGTTATTTCAACCCGGTGGGCGCGCATCCGTCCGGCCGGATCGGCGAGGACCCTCAGGGCATCCCGAACAACCTTGTGCCGTTCATTGCGCAGGTAGCTGTGGGACGCCGCGAGAAGCTGATGGTCTTCGGCGGGGATTACGACACCCCGGATGGCACCGCGCAGCGTGACTACATCCACGTGGTGGACCTGGCGGATGGCCACGTAGCAGCCCTGGACTATATCGCCGAGCGCGCAGGCGTTCGGCGCTGGAATCTCGGCTCCGGCCGCGGCTCCTCGGTCCTGGAGGTGCTGCGCTCCTTTGAGAAGGCCGTCGGTCAGCCGATTCCGTACGAGATTACTGGCCGCCGTGCCGGCGATCTCCCCGCTTTCTGGGCCGACGCATCTTCCGCCCTGGCGGACCTCGGTTGGTCCACTACGAAGACCGTGGACCAGATGTGCGAGGACCACTGGCGCTGGCAGAAGAACAACCCTTACGGGTACAAACGCGATGACTGACCCGTAAAACGGGAAATCCAGCGATCGACCTTCTGAGCTACTTCGATGCCAAGGAAGTTGAAGGCAGCCCACCGGGGCCGAGCTGGAATGTCGCCCCGACCAGAACGTGCCGATTGTGGCCGAACGCTTCGATGGGGGCAACTATTGACCGGCGCTTGCTGATAGCAAGCTGGGGTCTGGTGCCGTCCTGGGCCAAGGATATAAAGATCGGCTCCAAATTTCTCTGGACTAACTGATTCCATCAGCTGCTGGGCAGCGTCCCACTCTGGGCTGTTCCACTTCTAAGGAAGTGGGACACGTAACCGTGTGGCTTTAGGGCACCTTCACCGGGCATTCATCGGCCGGGTCAGGTGGGAATCCCGTAGTCCTGGAACGGCGTGGACTTCGATACACCTTTGGACGATTGGGACCTTTTCGGCGCGATTCTGAGCGGCGGATGGCTATTGTTGCGTAGGGTGCTGGCGGCAGTCACTACCCAGCTAGAAGAGGATAAGTGAGTAGAGCCAAGTGATGTCTCGTAAAGCCGATAGGCCAACGGCCCCGTCAGTCGTTATTCGTTTCTCTGACTGGATTGCAGGCGGCGACCCCAAAAATATAGAGGGCATCTGCAAGTGGGTTCTTCGTCAAGGCGACGACGGGGCGTGGACTGTACGCTCTGCTGAGGCTGCAACTGGCAAGAGCCCTTCCTTGCTGACAATCACAAACATGGCCACTTCAAAAAACGCTGGTAACCCGTCTGCATATTCGAGGATTCATAGACTCAAGAGCTTTGACGGAATCCAGGCTGATTCCGTTACCGAAGCCGCCGCGGAGAGCATCGCGGGGCTGATCGAGATGTATGGGGAATCGGGACCCCCAACAGCTCCGTTGATGACCATGAAAATCGCCGTAAGCGCAGCCGAGAGTGCGGAGGTTGCTGCAGAACGACTGGCGCACGCGTTTTCCAATTGGCTGCTCGGACAAGCCCCCCACGCTTCTTGTCACCTGGTTGAAGTAGACACCGTTCTCGGCTATCGGTATTCGCTGGTACGCGGATTCTTGGCTGTGGAACCTCCTCAGATGGACACTGCTGACGGTGTGATCTTCGCTTCTGCCAAGGAGCTAATCTCGGACGTCATTCTCGGGTTTTCGGCCTACCTTGACACCTTGTTCACAAGCCTGAGTCCTGAGGTGTGGGGCATGTCCATAGGGCGACCCGGGGGAGTCATCGTGTTGTTGTACGGCGGACTCATAGCAGGGCAGGACAATCTCCCTGCCGACAAAATTCAGCTCCTTGGACCGAGCATTCACCTTGCCCGTAGTGAGAGGACCGATCCTGGACTGGAGCCCAAGGCATATGCGAAGGCGGCTCACTGGTGGGTAGCAAAGCTGAACACCATGTTCTCCATCGCAACCGAACCAGCCAACTACGCCCCAGTCGGCGTTTACGACGAAGCCATGGCCCTCGAGAAGCTAGTGACGTTGGAACAGGTGTTCCGCGACTGCCAATCGCTTGCGACGATCACCCGCGATAACCATGCGCGGCTGAGCCTCAGCTTTCAGGCGTTGGGAAGATTCGATGGGCTCATCAGTGGATTCAAGTGGGATTCACTGTTTACCCATAGGACTGCCAGTGGCTTGCTGCAGACCCTTCGGGACCGTATACCGCCAGAAGTCCATCCAGTCCTCCTCCCGCGAGCCGAACGGGCAGTCGAGGCACTGGTCAAAATCAGGGACGGATTCTTCGAAGCTCGACGAGCGTCGGCTGACGGTATCCAGGTTCCGAATAAAAAAACTGGGCAGCTGGAGGAAATCTCGTTAGAGCAAGCTACCCGTGAATGGCTGACGTTGTATAGAAACAGCCTGCATGGGTTCGATCAGAGTCATCGCAAACCGCGGGATCGTGCTCTATTCGCTGCACATGACGGCAGAATACCCGGGGAAATCGCTGACCTTGCATGGCTACAGTTGTTGGTTCTCGTCTCACGCCCGGAGCTCCTGATCCGGTTCAGTCCTCCCAAGAAATGACGTACAGCGGAGTCGCTTGTAGGGCTGAATCGTAGGTCGCATATTTAGCACCTACAGGTCTTGACTGCAATTGGCGGAGGTCCATCATGGGAAGCCTAGGCGTCGGCAGCAATCCCTGTTGAAAGGTTTGTCCGTGGCACGCTATCGCATCACGATCACCAACGTGGTTGAAATGGACCAGGAAGCCCTGCAGGAAGCAGCGCTAGAGTTTCCCACCGTCAAGGCCGGCCTCCGGCAGGAGGCTGAAATCTCGGTGGCGACGACGGCTGATCCTCAACACGCCGGGTTTTTGTTAGGCCTGGAACTGCATAATCAGATGCTGATGTTGCTTCGCGGTCGGCGTCCTGTTGTACCGAGCGGGGTGCCTGATGTTCAGGTGGAGCGGCTGCCGGATCCAGGGGGTACGGGGTGAAGGCCGTGGTGCTTGCAATCCTACGGACAACGGCGCGGTTAGGATGACCTCGTTAGGTCAGTTCCCCGTATTGCCGCCCGTGGGGGTGGGCATCATGAAGGAGGATCACGCATGGCAGGAAAATTCGAAGTTTACAAAGACAAATCCGGCGGCTACCGGTTCCGGCTGAAGGCCGGCAACGGCGAAGTCATCGCCAGCAGTGAGTCTTACACCACCAAGGCCGCCGCCCTGAATGGCGTTGCTTCGGTGAAGAACAACGCCAGTTCCGACGTCGTGGACCTGACCGGCTCTTAACCCACGCCATCCGCCTGGTATCGAAAGCAAGGCCCCCGCAAACTGCCAGAGAGCAGCAGCGGGGGCCTTTGCTGTGTCATGTAAGCATTTACCGACTCTGGTTATTGTCGGTGCCTCCTGAAAGACTACCTGTCAGGAAACCCTGACAGGAAGGTGTATTCGCATGGGCTGGACATCAAACGACTACAACCATGAGGGCTGGGTGGCTTTTGGCGCACCCGACGGGCGGCTCTCACGCAGTTCAACCGGGGCGGGAATACTCTTCCACGGGATCACCGGCGAATACCCACCTGCAGGGGAATTCGACCCCAATCAGGAAATCGTCCCTGACGACCTGATCATGAGCTGGCGTGGCGCTTGTACCTGTGGGTGGCAGGGCGAGCTCTGGCACAGAGTTGCCTCAGCTGCAGAAGCTGACATTGCTACGCGTAAGGAATACGTCCCCGTAGGGGACACAGCGGATGTCTCGGGGGAGGTGGAGGACGCCATCCAGCAGGAGTGGCACGTCCATATCGCGCCGTCCGAAGCGATCCTGGGCGTAGAGGCAGCGGCCAGGGAACATCGCCAGGCGGCCAACCGTCTGGACAAGACAGTATCGGCGGCGAAAGCAGCAGGTGCATCCTGGGCGGATATTGGCCGCGCCGCTGGGATCACCCGCCAAGCCGCACACGAACGCTGGGCCGACAAGTAGCCTTGCGAATCAGCTCAAAGACTTGGGACCAGGGGTGCGGTCCCATCCAGGCATGCGCGTGTTGAGTTCTTTGATACGGCCAGGGTATTGGCCCTTGTTGGCATACACTTTTTGCCTCGCGACCCAACCGGCCAGTGCCCTTTCGGTTGGGTCCCCGGAGTTGCGGTGTGGTCGTCTGCCGTCCTCGTTGACCCAGTTGATGAACTCTGTCGCCCGAGTTTGCCACTGGCGTTCAATTTTGAGTGTGGTGCCATCCGACCAGGCCGGGAAGACTGCGTCGAGTATCTGTGTGGCTTCGTCCGCGAGACGGCCGCGCCGCTTCTGATGTCGTAGAGCAACGAGAGCCCCGGCGAGGCGTTCAGCCTCACTTCCGCTCTGACCATCGGAGGTAGGAAGGCCGCCAGTGCGCTGAACGTAGGCGGCTATGTGGTGCGCCGATTCCACGTAAGAGCGTCTGTTAGCTGGTGCGGATGGCAATAGCTTTGGAGCCTTCAGGGATCAGTGTTTCGGCGGCCGCTTTGGCGTTCTCGTACGTCTCGCCTTCGGCGTCGACATGGCTGAGTTCGCCGTTGCCGGCCTCTACTGTCAGGGTTACTTTCACTCCCATATTTTAGGCTGCCTTGCCTTGGAAGGTCCGTTCGAGCCCCACGAGCAGGGCCGATGTCCTGTCGCTGCGTCGGAGGTCCACTGGCCGTGATCCCTGCAGGGCGGGAGAGGGGACCATCATCCAGAGCGCGAAGTAATTGTGTGGGATCCGTAGCTCCATGGCCCGTTCGAAGAGTTCCAGCACCACCGGGTCCAAGGTCAGGTCTGGGCGGAACTGGAAACCAGGGCAGTATGTCCCTTCGTCGTCGATGAAGACGCGGACGAGCTGCCGCATCATCGGTTCGGGATCCTCGTGGATGGCGGAGAGCCTTTCGCGGACCGCTCCAGGGAAGGCAGATGGAACTCGTTGCGGATCCGCCCCCACAATTGATCGGGGATCGGGGAGCGGTACAAGTCAGCGGGCACTAGCTGACGGATTCCAGCTGCCACACGGCAGCCAAGGGCTCCCGCCGCAATGTGAAGGTCCGAAGTTCCGCGTTGGCGGACGGCAGCTTGGCTTGGACCTGCCAGTGCTCGACGCTGACCAGGTCGCCGGTTCCGATCGCTGCCCGGTTCCGGCTTTCCCACCAGGAGTCCCTGGTGAACCAGTGCGCGGTGTGGACGTCTGGATCGACCATTCAGATCCGGCCGTGGTGACGGATCGCCAACGGGGTGCCGTCGGGGCTGAACCGGACAGCGACGTCATGGCCTGTGGTGGGTGATTCAGGTGCAAGAGTCATGGTGGTTTCCTTTCTTACGTGGCGCCGGTCAGGCGGCCTTGACGAGGGGGAGTTCGTCCCAGTGCGTGGTGTACCTGGGGGAGAGCATGTTGCGTTTCATGGACCAGTCCGGCCCGCCCTTGATCCCGGCATGGCCCAGACCGATGGAGCCACGGCCGTACCGTTTCGCCACGTCCTCCAACAGAATCCCAACGCCCCGTTCTTCGTGGGGGTTCTCGAACAATTCCAAGGGTTTCTGGTTCCCGGACGGGCGCAGGTCGGTGACCATGATCCCGGCACGGACATATTTCACGCCCTCGTGCACCTGGGGGAGCAGCGCGTGGGCAGCCTTGGTGAGCAGCACCGGGTCAGCGGTTGGCATCGGCAGCGCCAGGCACACTGAGGGAAAGGACTTCTCGTTCGGGTTGAAGTGCGACGTCGCCGCGAATGCCGTCAGCACTTTGGCTTGCAGGTCGTGTTTGGCCAGACGTGCGGAGGCCATTTGCGCGTAGACGCTCATGACCTGCCGCAACCCAGCCGTTGTGGTGATCGGTGTGGAGAAGGACCGGGAGAAGATCAGCTGGTCCCTGCCGATCCGTTCCTCTTCCATCGGGATGCACGGTGTGCCTTGCAGTTCCAGGACGGTGCGCATCATGACGATGGAGAACTTGTCCCTGATCGCTACCGGGTTCGCACGGGTCAGGTCTGCGATGGTGAAGATCCCCATCGCGTTCAGGCGCTTGGTGAGCCTGGTGGCCACGCCCCAGATTTCGATCACGGACAGCTTGGCCATCAGTGCTTCGCGCTGCTCGGCCGGCACTGACTCCCACCGGCACACGCCCCCAAAGGCGGGGTTGTTCTTCGCCCACTTATTACACAGCTTGGCCAGTGTTTTCGTTGGTGCGATCCCGACGCAGACCGGCACGCAGACGTGCCGTCGGCACGCGGCCTTCATCGTCCGGCCCAGAGCCAGCAGCTCGTCCGGTTCGCCCTTGATGCCAAGGAACGCCTCATCGATGGAGTACACCTCCAGCCAGGCCGAATAGCGGCCCAGGAGCTCCATGACGCGTGAACTAACGTCTCCGTAGAGCTCGTAGTTGCTGGAGAGGGCTACCAGGCCCCATTCCTTCGCCCGGGGTCGGAGCTTGAACCACGGATCCCCCATGGCAATGTCCAGACGCTTCGCCTCAGGGGAACGGGTGACAGCGCAGCCGTCGTTGTTGGAGAGCACAATGACAGGCTTGCCCTCCAAAGAAGGGTTGAAGGCACGCTCGGCCGAGGCGTAAAAGCAGTTCACGTCCACGTGCGCGATTTCCTGCATCCGGCGCATCACCGCGGGCTTAGACATGGTGCAGACACCGTTCAGCCACCCCAAAAATGCTCAGGTCTGCCAAAGCTGGAACCTTGATGTCGGGGAAGGTCGGGTTATCGGCCTGCAGGACAACGCCCGCGGGTGTGATCCGCAGTCGCTTGATTGTCAGCTCACCATCGAGGACCGCGACGGCCACGGAACCGTCCTTCGGTTCCCGTGCCCGGTTCACCACAAGCTCGTCGCCGTCGCTGATGCCGGCCTGCTCCATGGATTGGCCGACAACGCGGACGATGACGGTGTTGGTGACGTCGTTGACCAGGTGCTCGTTGAGGTCGATCCTGTCGTCAAAGTAGTCCTGGGTGGGCGAGGGATAGCCGGCGGCCACCGCTACCGGTGACAGCTGAACCGTCACCAGAGAGAGTCCCGTATCTATCACACGGGGGCCAACTATCACGCCCACAACACACCTTTTATTCGAATATATGTTCGGGTTAACTGTACTCCAGGGGGACCGACAGGATAGCCGCCCTAGGGGCGGCGTGGACGGCTTGCACGCCAATAGGGGACAGCTTTGAGCTGTGCGGAGGGCTCCACCTGCCCCCAGTGGGCACAACCCGTCCACGACGGGGCATTACGGGCGGTTCGGCCACCCCGGCCGGGGTACGTTGCTGGTATGCAATCGATGGTTCTGATGTGCATCGTTCTGGGGGCCGCCATTTTGTGGATTGGCTTCGTTTTCTTCATGCTGTTCCGCCTCGATCGGGCCCAGAGAAGAGCCCAGCGGGCCGCCCGTAGGGACGCACGTAGAGACACGGAATGGAACCTGGCCAGAAAGAAGGCCCGGGGTTCTCTGAAGAGTTCGGTCCGAGGTCTCCGGAAGCGTGCCGCGTTCCCACGGTCACGACGGTGAGCCAGGACAGGCGAAAGGCCGGACAGGCTTCTGGTTACCGCTATCCGGCCTTGCCGGCAGATTACTAAGGCATTGATCGACGAAATGGGGGATTATCGCCGTCTGCCACTAATCCGCTGACTCAATTGAAGACCTCTCCTTGGTCCTGCACACGAGTAGTTGGTACTCGTTTTCAAGGGTGCCACCCAAGCCCCCTACTTGGCTTCCGTTCGGAGTCTGGCGTCGAACCAAGTCCGTCGTGCCGCCCGACCAAGGGAGCAGCCAAGTAACTGCCGAAGGCTGGTAGGAACTACCTCTTGAGATGCGGCGGGAGTTCTACCTCATCGGGATCCAACTCCGGACGGACCCGAACGTACCCGACGGGATGTCTGAAGGATTTGCCGGTCCACGCGACGTCGGCCGATATCTCAACGACTATCGGCTCGACCAGCGTCAGCCGCACTGTCCCTTTGTCGTTGCTGAACCTGTTCAGGGAAGTTTCGGTGATCTCTTCGGGCCACGGGTGCCCTGGCCGTGCCGGTCGGAGCTGGCGGCCCAGCTCACGCCCTATCCGCGTTGAGAGCACCGTCGAGCGGCCGACGATCCGTAGCTGTCCATCGACTGGCAAGCCGGCGATGATCGCCTGCGGCTGGGTCAGCGGGCCGATAACGGCCGCGCAGACCTTCTGTAACCAGGAAGCTGTTGTTGTAGGTGCCTCAGCGCAGCGGTTGTAGACGCTCCTAATGGCGCAGCCCTAGGTTCTCTTTGGCCGGGTTATCCGGCACTGCCAAGGAGCCGGGCCGTGTTTCAGTAGACCGAACGCTTAAAGACGCGGCCGGAAGTGGCGGAATCTGCCGCGCGGCGGGGCAACAGGTCAATATGAATGCGGGAGCTGGTGAACGTTCCCCCATTGAGAAGGTGGGAGACCTTGGGCGAGGGTGGGCCGCTGGCATCGGAGGCAGCGCAGGAGAAGTCTTGTTGCGTGAATGACGCTTGGGCTTTGGTCAAGCTGAAGGGAGGACCGCCCCTATGGCGGTCCTCCCTTCATGTGGTGTGTGGTGGCTGGGCTTGCGCTGGTGGGCCAGCGCATCATCGAGGGGCGACTAGGGGATCAACTGCGCGACCAAACCCAGTCCGGGGACGATTATCGATACGGAGATGGCCATCGAGATGGTGTTGCCGATGAAGGGGTGGAAGTCTTTCGGGAGTCGGGCAGAAACGGCGCGGGCTATTAGCGGGCAAAGCAGAGCGCCTGCGATGGCGCCGCCGATGATGGAAAGTGCGCTGCCGTTGTAGGCGAGTACGCTGGCCGGTCCTACGGAGACGACGGAGATGTATGTGGGCGCCCACCCTCCGGCCCGGTAGAGCTTTCTCCAGACGATAACGCCAATGGCTGATGTGAGAGCCTGGACGAAAAGGATCTGGGGTAGGAGATTCGTTCCGTATGCCGGGAACAGTGGGTTCATCAGGAATGCTGCGACGACTCCAACGATCACGCCGATGCTGGCTAGTTCGTTGGCGTAGAACTGGGTTTCGGTGAAGTCAGCGACAACCCTTCGGACTGTCCAAATGGCATCCTTGAGAATTGTGGGCGTTCCAGGAATGGTGCGTACTGGGGCTGGGGGCTTGGTTGGGGCATCGGTGTCCTGTTGTGGAGCGGGTTTTGGCAACCGCATCCAAGGCAGGTAACGGGCGATGATAAATGTGGCCGCAGCACCGATGGACATTGCCAGGGTGTTGGCAACAACCGGGGGCAGGGCGAGAGGGCCCGTCACGAAGTTGATGAGAAGCATGGCGACCGGGGTGGTCGTGGCTGCTCCCAGGATGGCGCCGGTCAGGAAAACCGGCCAACCTTTGCCGTAGACCAAAACGGTAGCGGTTGCAACGCAGACGAACGGCACGAAGGTGGGCTGCCATCCTTCGCCGAGTCCTCCGCCAAAGGCGAGGTTCGACAGGACCAAGCTCAGTGTTGCCGATCCCAGAATCCATGGCCACAGTCCGGTTCCATAAGATATGGGCATCCCGGCCCACCTCTTGCCGCGGCTGCCGGCCCACCATGCCAGCGCTGCGCCTGCCAGCAGGCCGAGAGAGGCCAGCCAGGACTTGTAGAACTGGGGTTCTGTCATGTCGCCAAGGGCCCATTGGGCGCGGGTGAGGAGATCGTTCGGCAGGGGTTGGACCCACTCAGTGTAGGTGGGACCTTGTCCGGTGAACAGGGGAGAGAGTGCGCTGATACCTGCGGTTAGGGCTCCGAAGAGAGCGACGACAGCTGTGGCGCCGATGAGAAGTCCTACGAGGCTGAGTTCGGTGCGGGGCGTTGGCGCCGAGGTTGCCATTTGTGGGGGAGTGCCGAGTTGGGTGTTGGGAACCGGTACGTCGGCGAGCATTTCTTGAGACGGATTTTGTCTCGTGTTGTCGGTCATGGGGGAGGCCTTAGGTCAGGGTCTGAGTGGCTGGACTAGCGGACGAGGGGGGTGCCGTTGAACCCGAGAAGGGGGTCGTAGAGGTCTGTTCGGCGGTCACGGGCCAAATCGTTGAGGTCGTTCCAGATCATGGCTGCCCGGGATGCTGTGAGGTCGAGATCCGCGTAAATGATGGTTTTGGCTTCGGCGTCTGCGATCCCTCCTATCGGCCAGCCGTTCGTTCCGGTGATCAGCGAACAGCCGAGGAACTTGCCTCCTCGTTCTTCGCCGACCCGGTCGGCTGCGACGATTGGGATGGTGTTGACGTGCGAGGCGGACATGGTGAGGTAAGAGGCCATGCAGTTGCCGGCGTCGTCAAAGAGGGGCGGAGGCGTCCAAACCCAGTTGTTGGTGGAGCAGATGATGTCCGCGCCTTGGGCAGCGAGGATTCGTGCTACTTCCGGGAACCAGATGTCCCAGCAGATCAGCAGGCCGATGCGGCCGATTTTTGTATCGAAGACCGGGTACTCAGTGCCAGGTGTGAAGAGCAGCTTTTCCCGGTTCCACAGGTGAGTCTTGCGGTATTTTCCGATGAAGCCCTCGGGGCCGATGAGGACGGCTGTGTCGTAAAGCGCTACGCCTTCTTGTTCCAGGATGCCTGCGACCACGTATGCGTCGTGTTGGCGGGCGGCTTCAATCCAGGCTTGCGAGGTGGGGCCGTCGGGGACAGATTCGGCGTGGAGATATGCTTCTTCCCTGGTGTCGAAGGAGTACCCCGTGCTGGCTAGTTCCGGCAGGACGATGAGTCGTGCACCTTCGCGGGCAGCCTCAGCGATAAGTAGCAGAGTGCTTTCGACATTTGATTTCTTGTTTTCGATGCCGACCTGGGGATCGGACTGTACTGCGGCGACTTTGATTTCGCTGGCCGCCGGGGTGGTTCCTGTGCGCATTTGGCTGGTTCCTTTTGATGTGAGGGTTATTTGGGGTGTGAGTAAGCTGCTGTTGAACTGATGAAGGAATTGCGGACCTCGTCAGGGGTGTCGACATACCGAGTCGGTTCGGCGCTCATGGCAATCCGGATCTCCTCGATGTCAGCACCGGAGGCCACTAGTGCGGCCAGAAGGATGCGTGCCTGACTTGGTCTGAGGTGGCCGGTGGGGATGGCTCCGGCTGACATCAAGTCAGCACCCCCGCCACCTCCTCCGTAGACTCCCCGGATCGGGCCTCCGGCGACCCGGGACGAGACGACGACGGGAATCCCGTTCCGAACGTGTTCGGCAACGGCAGCCACGATGTCGGGATTCGCATTGCCATACCCGGTCGCTTGAAGGACGATGCCCCGCGCGCCGGCCTGGATATTGGCATCCAATGCCACTCGGTCCACGCCGGGGTATATCGCGATGGTGTCGATGCGTGTGGCTCCGATCGCGACTGCACGCCGCGGCCCGTCAGCCGGCGGACTGACTTTTGAATGCACACGCACACAGCGGTCAATCACGATCCCGAACGGCCCATGGTCTACATCGAAGAAGGCTGACAGGGCACTGTTGTGGATTTTGCGTGTTCCTCTTGCCGCATGCAGCACGCCTCCAAAACAGACGAGGACACCACATCCACGGGCATTCGAGGACGCCGCCACAGCAATGGCATCCGTCAAATTCTCGGGACCGTCAGTGTTGGGATCATCAGCGCTTCGCTGGGCACCAGTGAAAACCACAGGACGGGGATCATCGTGGAAAATATCGACCAGCATGGCGGTCTCTTCCAGGGTGTCGGTTCCATGGGTGACAACGACCCCACAGGTGTCCAGCTCACCCAGGGCTTCTCTGACAGCGTCGTGGACGGCATCCATATCAGCCAACGTCATCGAATAGCTATTAGTCGAAAGAACCTGAACGACGTTGACGCCGACACCATCCGGCGTTGCAATGCCCGTCACCAAAGCTGACCCTGGGATGGCGGCAGATTTCACCCCGCGACCATCGGTCGTGCTGGCAATCGTTCCGCCAGTCGTGATGACAACCACTTTTCTCATTATCTGCCCAATCGTTTGCGCGTCGTATCTGAGTCAACCATAAGTGATATGGTGTGGATCACGCAATCGTTTGTGCAAAGTATTTCGCGATTCCAGAAAGCAGGCCTGATGAGCACCGATCCACTGCCGTTCGCAGATGAGGCTGGCCGCCCTACGCTGCGGACAGTTGCCGAGATGGCAGGTGTTCATGTTTCGACGGTGTCGCGTGTGTTGGCCCCGTCGCTCCGGCCCGGCGTTCGGACAGCTTCGAAGGCCACGACTGAACGGATCAAGGCCATCGCCGATTCGCTGGGCTATTCACCGAATCCAATTGCCGCCGGTTTACGCACCAGTCGCAGCTCCTTGGTAGGAGTGCTTGTTCCAAGGCTGACTGACATCGTGCTTGCCACAATCTATGAAGGGATTCACGAGGCTGCCCGCGGTCATGGATACCAGACCTTCGTTGCCAATAGCGAGGACAGGCAACCCGAGCGGGAAGCCGGGGCGGAAATGCTTCTCGCGCGGCGGGTCGATGGGCTGATCCTCGGAGACTGCACACTGGATTCCACGTTTGCGGATTCACTGCAGCAACGCGGCATCCCGTTTGTGCTGGTAAGCCGCCGCTCCGGCAAGCATCCTGCCGTCGTGGGCGATGACTACGCTGGAGGCCGGCTCGCGGCCGAACATCTGCTCTCTCTCGGACATGCCGATGTGGGGATAATTGCGGGCGAGGCCTACGCAAGCACGGGTTTCGACAGGACCGCAGGGTTCGTGGACGCCTACGCGGAGGCAGGAATCAACATACCGCACTCCCGGATAGTTCACTCCAGCTTCGACGTCATAGGTGGGCGGGAAGCATCGACCCGGATCTTCGCCAGCAA
This sequence comes from Paenarthrobacter sp. OM7, assembly GCF_029873575.1. Taxonomy (NCBI): domain Bacteria; kingdom Bacillati; phylum Actinomycetota; class Actinomycetes; order Micrococcales; family Micrococcaceae; genus Paenarthrobacter; species Paenarthrobacter sp. OM7. Next base: position 89,858 of record NZ_CP123580.1, on the reverse strand, counting down.
ACCCTGGCCCACAGCACTGTTTGCAGTAAACGACTTCGCGGCCATTGGAACATTCGGCACACTGCGCGGTCTGGGACTCCGCGCCGGGGAGGACATTGCTGTCGTGGGCTACAACGACACCGTCCTGGCCGCTGAACTCCCCGTTCCTCTCACGTCCGTACGTTCCTCAATGCGTGAGATGGGCGAAAAGGCTTTTGAACTGCTTCTTTCCCGCCTCAACGGTGAGCCCGTCGTATCCCACATAATCCCGCCAACCCTCGTTGTCAGAGAATCAAGTTCCGGCGCACGTTCAAACCTCAGCGTCGGAAGCACCTAGATCGCAACTCCGACCTGACCTCACAGCCGTAATTCGACCAGAGCGCCACGCATGCCGACTCCAAGGACGTGGACCCTTCTACCGACGGAACCTGACGCACTTTGTTCTGAAGATGCAATGTCATGGAAGCCTGGCGAGGCGGCCATTGCTGGGTTTTGAAGGTGTCTAGAGGAACTCTTAGCGGTCTGAATTGATGTGGACACGGAATGGCGCTGGTGGGCATGGAGGAACTTTATTTCCCCGGGATTTTCTAGACCTCGATGCAGGAACGCCACAGGGAATCGTCCCGCTGCTGGCCACTTCGGCCCTGTTTCGGCTAGGGCACTCCCCATCTACACTCATGGGCGGAGTCCCCTTCCTTCCAGGGCCAGGACTTCGCCGAGCCACTGATGGCTACGGGCCTCTTCCAGGCGTTCTTCTGCGTGGACGGTCACAATCCTTCAGACGATCGGCCTGTGCCGGTCCACCTGCAGACCTCTGTGTGGCCCCTCTCAAGAGCTAGCTGTGTACGGCGATCGGAATGACCCTCTCTCGACGGGCCAAGTTGTCTTTGAGTGCGTCCCTTTCTTCGAGCACGTTCAGGAGGGCGTTCGCATAGGCTGTCGAGGTCCCGGTTAGCTGCGACAAGCCGGGCATTGCGTTCCCGTTCGTGGGCCACGGCCTTTCGCAAGATTTCGACCTCGGGTTTTGTCCGGTTCAGTTCCCTTGCGCGCTTTTGGAACAGTGCGTTGAGGTCGGGGTTGTCGTGGGTCAGGCGATGGCGCTTGACGCCAGCGAGCTCGACTAAGCGAAGACTTGTGAGCGGACCGGGGACCCCGCCTTCCAGTAGATTGCCCATGGCTTGCTCGAGGGCTTGCCGGGTCCGTTCCTTGTCCGGGGTCGTCACAGGGTGCCCTCTCCATGGGTGTCGATGATGCCTTGGATTGATTCTCTGATGGTGGTCGTGCGCTGGTGACGGATACTCGGGGCCAAGGAGTCATCCGGAAGGCGCTCAAGCCTTGCGCGAAGTTCATCGATGTCCTGGCCGGTCCGGGCGATGTTGGCGCAGGATGGCTGACATTCACTCAGATCGGGGCCCTCGGCCGTGGCGGTGATGCAGCGTGCCTTGGCGAGATCGAAGACGCAATGCAGGCCACGACCGGGGTGTACCTGGAGCACGGGATCTTCGAGAAGTTTCCGTGCCTGGCGGCCGGTGAGGAGGACTTTGCCGGAGAACTTCTCGCCGGTTGCGTGGACTCGCCTTGCGAGTTCGGCGGCGGCCGGCCCGCTGACGTGGCCCCCAGCGTCAAGGTAGGCTTCGAGGTCCACCGCCTGATCGATTCGTTCAAGCCACTGTTCAAAAGCAATCTCGTCAGGGAATCCTGAGGCGTAGTTTCCTGCGTAGCCCTGAGTGACATGGACATTGATATGCCCGTATTGGATGGCGGCCGCGACCAAGCCGCGGGGCCGGCGTACGATGTGCCAGGCGAGGGTTCGGCGGAACCTGCTAGGGGTGATGCGCCCATCGGGATCGTTTGGGATGGTGCCGGGATAGTTGTGCCGGTGACAGAAATCGTTGACCCATTCCATGAACGAAGCGATGTCCAGTGCCATTTGCGTGGCTGTCAGGGCTTGGCCGGGCCGTGATCTGATGATCTTGCGGGTACTCGGGCGGGTTTCCTTTGGCCGGATGCTTCTGGGAAAGAGTAAACGTCCGTCACCGAGTTTCTCCGCGACGGTGATTGCTTGTGCGACGAGGGGATGGACAACCCATGGATTCGCCCGCGGTGCTCCTTCCTCTGCCTTCCCACCATCTGTTCCGGTTGCTCCCTTCCACCGGGTGCCTCTAACTGTCCACTGGTTCCGCTCGGGATCGTGAAGGAGGCATCCGGCAGTGAGGTTCAGGATTTCTCCTGGCCGCATGCCAGAGAGATAGGCGGTCACGACGTAGCAGGCGGTGAGGAGCAGCCGAGCATAACCCAGCGCGTCGTCGTACTTCATAGGACCTTTGTGCCAGGGGATTCCGTCGATGGTCGCGGTACAACCCGGGGTCAGATAGGCGTCGTGGTCAATCCTGATGCCCGAAGCTTCGATAAAAGGTCGGTCGTATTTGGCGTGGGTCGAGCCCAGCGTGCCGGTCAGTCGTCCGAGATGGGCCCATCGGACCTCATGTGAACCGTCGGGAAGCACCCGGCCTGGTAGCCCCAGGCCTGCTGCGCGATGCTGCCCCATGACATGCGCCAGCTTCTCACGGCGGCGGGTCTCATACAGCCTTTGGCCCACTGGACGGTATCGGGCGCCGCCCTTGAGGATCCTGCTGTATTCGTCGAAGTTGGGGAGGATGTCCGAGGAGATCTCTTCCACGAACCGGATTGCCCATGTCAGGAGTGGGACGAGTGTTGCGTCGCTGATCCGGGGAGTCCTGTTGTGTGGCTGTTCTTTTGAGCGGCCGCCCAGCAGCTCCCTGGCGGGTGCATCGTCCCAAGGTGGCGCTTGCGGCATGGCCAGCCGATGTGGGACGACATCCCGATACGCCCAGAGCCGTCGAACTTCAGCTACGGAGTGTTGTCGGGAACCGTAGGACACCCCGGTATCGGCTAGGTGCGCCAGGTACTCATCAAGACGGGCCGCGTCCATCTCGATGAAGGACTGCAGACCTCGTGCGCGAGCCCAAATAATGAGCCGCTCGATCGGGCCCTTCACGAAGGACACCGATCGCAGTGAGCAGCGTACCCCGGCGCGCGCGGAAGCCAGGGCGCGCGGTGCTTCTTCGTTGATCAACTGCCACAGGTACTCCTTGACGGCGTTCCGCCATGGCTGCGGAATTCGTTGAAAGTTGATGGTGGTTGAGTCGCTGTGGTCCTCGAAGATCCCGGGAGTAAGGTCCCACCGGTCTTCGCCGAATCGTGACAGTGTCTCCGGGTCGATTTCCGGCCGTAGCGGGCGGCTGAGCAGGACGGGGGTTCCGGGCAGTGGTGCTTTTCGGGTCGGTGCGATGGCGTGGGTGCTCAAGGGATCTCCAATTCATTTTCAAGGAGCGCGTGGACGAGGCGGTTGTCTTGGTCGGAGGCTCTGCTGGCTTCCACCGCAATGTCTGCGTGCTGGAGCTGAAGGACATCTTCGAGTCGAGCGGCGGCGGGTGCGAAACGGTGGTCCCAGTGCGATGGCGGCATCTGGATGCGTCGTCGCCGGAGCTCGGTCAGCATCAGGGCTTGAATTGGCACGTGCCGGGGTTCGGTAAGTGAGCACGGGCATGTCAGGCACAGCAGGAATGATGCCGTGCACGGCTTCCCTTGCTCGCTGTAGGGGCTGTGTTGGTTATCCACGCAGGCGGTTCCGACGGTGTCGAATCTCCCGGTGAGTACTTGTCCGAGGATCTCCTTGCTGACACCGAATTTCTTCGCTATCCCTGCTGCGTCGTCAAGGGCAGCACGGCAGTCTTCATCGCTGAGGGTGCGGCTCAGGTTCTCGGCGCGGATCCTATTGACCTCTCCCTTGAGAGCGCCTGCTACGACGTCCTGGTAGGTATGGAGCGATGTTCGGTCTCGAGCGAGGTAGGTAGAGGCCAGCGTGGAGCTGGTTTGGGCCACCGGGCGCTGATGCAGCTCGAGGAAGGTCCGGCGGAGCCGACGTGAATCCACACGCTGGGGGATGCCGTCTTTGTCCGGGAAGCCCTCCAACGGGCAGAACAAGCCAACAGCAGGGGTGCGGTAACCCAGACTCCCGGGGGTGCCTAAGCGATAGCTGAAGGAGTGGTAGACGATCAGATCGGGATAGTCGAGATACTGTCTGGCGTCACGGCCGAGCTCAAGGGCAACATCGTAAACGCCGTGGGCTGAGCCGTAGTCGTCGCGATCCATCCTCGGTTTATGCCGGGTGGAAAGAATCAGGTCCATTTCTGATCGACGTGGCCCGCGCCGCGGTTTGCTCCCACGGGTGACCAATGCGGGAAGCTCGCCAGGAGCTGTCGCCGTCGTATGTTCGGCGGTCATTCCCAGCACTGTTGATGCATTCAGTCCCGTCATGCACATCATCAGGATGGCCATGGCTTCGGCTTCGAGCCGTGAAGGATGCAACTCGGAGACCAGGCCCGCGCAAGACGTGTACCGCACCTTGCCGCATGGTTTTCGGGGGACGCCCCCATGAGCTTCGATGTACGCCAGTTTCGCGGCCTTCGGTCCCTTCCGGAATGAGGTCTCGCCCGGGCGAGGGTTTACGGATAGGTAATTCTCGATCTCGGACCGGGCTGCACGAATACGCGCCAGGGCCGCGCGGACGATACGTCTTGCCGCACGGCGGATTTGACGGAAGTCGGCCTCGGTATAGGCCTCGATGGCGGCACGGGGTGACACCGCCCGAACTGGTGTGTAGAGGGCATCTCGGAAGTCATTCGGAACCTCGTCGACCCCTCGAAGGACCGCTCTGAGGGCATGAATGACGACTAGGCCTTCTCTGGTCCCGAGCATGCGAAGCTCAAGGATGTAGCCTGCCCTGAGCTGACTTACGTGTGCAGCCGGTTTCGGACCGGCACGGATGAGGTTCGCGAAGGTGCGCAGGTTTTCAAAGAGGCCCTCGGCGGACGGTATGGTCCGCCGCGTCCCCGATGGTCCCGTCGCTCGTGCGAAGCCTGCGGCAAGTTCCCGGGTCAGCACGGGGGGCAGCTTGAGCCTGCCGAAATGGAAGTCACGAGAACCCCTTCCGCGCTCCGGATATACCCGAACGAAGGGAGCCTCACCTTCGAGGAAGAGCGTCTGAGGTGTTGAGTATCCCGCCGTCGGCAGGGATGCCGGCCGTCCCGTCACGTCCGGTCCGCGGGGTCGAGCAGGCGAACCCGGGGATCGGAGCGCAGGAACGCCAGGACACCGTCCCCGCTTAGCTCATCGCCGCTGTGTGCCATGAGGAACTCAACGTCCAGCCCGATGAAGGGTTCGAGATAGATGTTCCTGGTGGTGTTCACGTCGGAATGGCCGAGCATTGTCTGCACCAAAGACCATGTGTCGCCGAACTGCTCGCGGAAGTCTTCCAGCCGAGATGACCCATTCGTACCTGTCGGCGCTCCCATATAAGCCGTCCGGCGGCGTACCATTTCAGCGCGAAGCTGTGCCGGAGCATGTGGGGATGGCATTCGAGGCGGTCGATTCCGGCCTTCCGCACCCGTTTATTGGCTAAGGCGAAGGACTTGTACCACGCGCTTTTCGCCCGTGGTGATCCGTCTTCGTTCAACCACAATGCCAGCGGTTCCAGACCGTCCGGTCCTTCGAAGAACAGCAGTCTCCGTTCTGCCGGGAACAGGTCGTTCAGAGCCACCTGAACATCACCTCGACCCGGTTCCCTCATCCGCATCAGGCCTCGGTTGCTGATCCCTTGGACAATCCGGAGTCCAGGCAGGGTTTGATATAGACCGCTCTCTTGTCCGCGGCGAACCGCGGCGGCCCGGTCGGTCTGGACGTAGTGCCATATGCCATCGAGCGCCTCGCGACCCATCCAAAAGCGTCTACCCCTTCCACCCTTTGCGCAGCTGGCCGCCAGCCGAGCGGATGCATATGCTTTCGCGACACCATCGGCAGGGAGCTCGCTGATAAACATCGAGGAGAGCTCCTGCAAGCGGAGCCCGGTCCCGTAGAGGCCGTCAACGAATGCGGTATCCCGCGTCTGGGATCGTGGCCTCCAGCGCGTTTTCTCAACTCCGCTGCGGTCTTTTCCATGGACGCCGATGTCACGCCAGAGGCGGAACGCCCCAGGGGAGAGCCATTTGACGTCCGCTGAACGGATTGCCGAGGCCTGAGCCCGGGAATCACGCACCGCAGCCCGGTTCCCATTCCAACTTTGCGTATGTACCGGAGGTAGAAGCCGATGGGCGCCAAGACGAACCGCGGCCCAATCATGGAAGGCAAGGATTGCCGCGAGGTCACCCTGCCATGTCGCGCCCGAAACACGTCGAGGATTCGCCAGATCCGAGGTCCTCCAAAAGCGATAGTCGAAAAGATCGCTTTCTGAAGTTCCTTTCCATTCCTTGCCCCGAAGCTCGAGGAAATTGAACCAGGACCGAAGGGCAAACGCGTACTTTCGATTCGTTCCGGACGCTAAACACCGCATCCGACCGCTCGCAAAGAATCTGTTGCCCGCATCATGTGGAATGCCGTCCTGATTCAGAAAGAACGGGCGCCCAGTATCAGGGCGCACTCCATGCTCGCCCACACGGACCAGCAGACCCCCATCTGCTACCGGGGAAGAATTCTCCGCGAAATGCAGCCACCACGTCCCACCCACAGATTCGACCATGGCCTGACAGTACGACCGATCTCTTGAATGCCCTGTGCAACACGCAAGACATGGCGAGAGAACACACCACGTCCGTGACGTCTTTGTGCTTGACCTTCAACCACGCCCTTGCCCCGGGCTCGTAGGTCTGGGCTCCGCCCTTGACCACGAGCCCTTCCACGCCGGTGGCGGGCAAATCCCGCAGCCAGGTTTGTGCCAGCTCACGGTCTGTTGTGGTGGGGGAGAGGTTCAACGGGGCGGTCCATTCCCGGGCAAGCTCCTCGAGCAAGGACCGGCGGCCGGCGAACGGCACGCTCCTGATGTCCTGCCCGGCGACGGCCAGAACGTCGAAGGCCGCGAAAGAGGCCGGCAACTCATGAGGGCCGGCATCGCCGCCCGGGATGTGACCATCCGCCGCTGCAAGGCGTCGAAGTCCAGACGGTCCCCGTTCCAGATGACGGCTTCACCGTCGATAACGCACCCTGGCGGGATCTGCGCCGCAGCGGCAGCGGCAAGATCAGGGAAAACCCTCGTGAGTTCTTTGCCCTGCCGGGACCAAAGCGTCACGGATTCGGCGTCGACGACAAGGACCGCCCGGCATGTTAACTGCACTTTGAGTTGGCTTGTTGGTCATCGTTGAAGGGGAGGCTTAGCACATGGAGCAGCTGGGGAGAGTCGTGGAACCGAAGCAAGGTCTACCCTGCAGGGTGGTGTTTCCGGATACGGAGCATCCTGCGGCGACTTCGTTTCTAAGGGACTTGTCAGCTTCTGATTGCTCTCCCGCGACTCTGCGCAGTTACGCTTACGACCTTCTGCGGTGGTTTCGATTTCTTCACCAGAGGTTTACGCCATGGGAGAAGGCTGAACGACTGGATGTTCGGGCGTTGGTTGAGTATATGCAGGCTGCCCCGACAGCTAATGCCCTCCGTCGGGGCCTGGATAAGCCGGCTCCTCTGAATGCGGTTACAGGTAAGCGGGGCCAGGGTATGGCATTTTCGGCGAACTCCATCAACCATCAACTGACCGTACTGTCGAGCTTCTACGATTTCGCTCTGGAGATGGATATGGGGCCGCTGGTGAATCCCGTTCCCCGGCAGAGAGACGCCGGATCGCGACTAAACGCGCACCACAACCCGATGGAACCATTCCGGGTCTCTCGCCGGGGGACCCTATCGGCAGCGTGTGCCGCGTCCGGCATGGCGTGGAATTCCTGACGATGCCGTATCTGCTATCTTCACGGAGTTGAAGCACCACCGTGATAGGGCCTTGCTTTCCTTCTGGCTTAGCAGTGGTGTCCGTGCGGAGGAACTACTTACCCTCCGGCACGGAGACTATGACTTCGGGGAGCACACCTTTGTTGTGACAAGCAAAGGCACCAGGAATCGTGACCTCGTCCCAGCCAGCGCTGATGCTTTCGTTTGGTTGGCCCTGTATATGCGGGAAGGGCAGCCAGCTTCACCAGGAGATCCTGTGTGGTGGACTCTTGCCCCGAGGAACCGGAGGCCACTGACGTATGGTGCGGCGCGGCGGATGTTCAGTAGGGCGCAGAAGTCCCTTGGTTCGAACTGGACTCTGCACGATCTGCGGCACACTGCTGCTGAACGAATGATTGGAGACCCTGCGTTCACGCTGGTGGATGTCCAAACAGTTCTCCGTCATGCCCAGGTCACTACGACAACTGTCTATACGCAGCCGAGGATGGAAGATGTGCTGCAGAAAGTCCTGGAGCATTACGCCAGACCGCGGCCACCAGCGCAGACCATTGAACCGGAATATGACGGTGCTGCCGTCCGCGAGCTACTGGGACTGGGCGAATGATCAGTACCAAAACCACAACGGATCCCCGGTCGCCAGCAGGAATTGCAGCGGCCGAGACCTATCGGCGGGGAAGGGAACTCCGGCTTCCGGCTGATAGCGCCCTCACCACTGTTAACAGGGCATGGCCGCGGCAGGCTTTCGACGGGGGTGTTCCTGCCCCGGCCGGTCAGGACGAGCAGCTTCTCGGCCTTCAGAGTCTTGGGGTAGAGGAAGCCATCGAATGGGCGAGGAAATCCACTCTCACCTACGGCTTGTCCCCAGCAAGCTTGACGAAACGGGTTGCGGCATTAGGCCATGCCCTTCGGTGGCTGAACGAGTTTCCCGGCAGTACTTGGGAGGAGCGCTGGTTAGCCTCCGGACTGGATCAAGCCCCACGTGAAGGGTTGAAGGAACTCAGTGAGCGGCTGTCAGTCGGACAGGCGTACCTCAGCTCCGGCATCAGCGCTCTGGTCCGGGCGCGGCTCATTCGTCCTTCCTACGAGTGGATGTTTTCCGCCAAGAACTGGATCCGAAGCCAAAGCCGTGGTTCGTTGTCCTTCCTCGAAGTTTCCGAACCAGCTGAGACAGCACGGTTACGCGCGCTGCCGGAGTACCAGCGGGCCCACGAGCTGATCCGACGAAACGCCGAGAATGCCATCACCAGGATTTTGGTCCGAACAGGAAAACGACTTTCCCAACTGACTGGAGAGGACGTGCTCGCGTACTCACACATCGCACGGTCCACCCGCCACGCCAAGGAACACCTGGCGTGGGAACTGCTCGTCGCATTAGGCCCGCTTGCGGAAGAACCGCCCACACTGCGTGCAGCCTGGCACGCCAGCGTCTCCTCACGCCGCCACACTGTCAAGACCTTGGTTGAGCGATACCGGATCCCGGAATCGGGCGTCCGTGACCTGCTCATCGTCTACCTTGAAGAACTCAAACCCAACATGGACTACGGGTCACTTGAGGGAATTGCTTACCGGCTTGTTCGCTTGTTTTGGGCCGAAGTCATCGATATTAATCCTGAACAGGCGGACCTTCGGCTTGCCCCGGAAGTGGCCGCGCAATGGCGGGAACGGATTCACCGCACCCTTGCGGGACGACCCCGGAGTGATACCGCATCAACCTACTTCGCCATCAGGGCTCTCTACAGGGACATTGCCGAGTGGTCTCATGATCAGCCTGAACGGTGGGCGGTCTGGGTCGCCCCCATCCCGTTTCCGCGCACCGAGTCCAGAAGCGTCTCCAAGCAGCGCAAACATGTCCAAGCCAGAATGCAACAACGAACCCGCTCTCTCACCCCGCTGCTGCCGGGATTCATGCGCTCGGCTGCCGCCCTCCGGGAACGAGGCACGGCCCTACTGGCCGCGACATTGTCCGCGCGCCACGGCGAGATCTACGCCGTCGAAGGCATAACTTATCGCCGGCACGACCCGCCGATACTCAAATCATCGAGCATAAGGGCTCGGGTCTGGGCTGAGGTGGTCGCTGCTGATGAAGGCTGCATCCCGCCCACGCCGGTTGGTAAAAAGACTGACGTCACTGCTGTCGAAGCAGACGGATTTTGGGGGTGGGCGGTCGCGTCGACCCTGAAGGAAACGGGCATACGCCTTGAGGAACTTCAAGAACTGACCCAGCTCTCTCTGCGGCACTATGTCGCACCGACCACCAGCACGATCGTGCCGCTGTTGCACATCGTTCCATCGAAAACCGACCAGGAACGTCTCGTACCGATGTCGCCGGAGCTGGTCAAGGTGCTTGTTGATGTCCAACGGAGGGCTCGAGGAATCGGGCAAACTGTACCGCTGTCCGTTCGCTATGACCCGAATGAAAAGACGTTTAGTGATCCGCTTTCTCATCTGTTCGCACGGCTGGTAGGGCCCACCCAAAACGTGCTATCCCACACCTACATCAGCCGGGTGCTGAACGCCATCGCGGCCCACGGGCGCCTTACAGAAGCCGGCACGCCGGTGACTTTCACCCCACACGACTTCCGCAGGCTCTTTGCTACCGAGCTCGTTGGAACCGGTCTGCCACTCCACATCGTCTCCACGCTTCTGGGCCACCTCAACCTGGAAACAACCAGAGGGTACACAGCGGTCTTCCCCGAACACGTGATCCAGGCGCACCATGCCTTCATCGAGCGCCGACGGAAGGTCCGTCCCGACAACGAGCTTCGCCCGGCATCAGCTGAAGAGTGGAAGGAATTCGAACAGCACTTCCTGCTCCGAAAGGTGGCATTAGGTACGTGCCATCGTCCCTACGCCACTCCATGCATTCATGAACATGCATGCGTGAAGTGTCGCTTCCTGCAAGTGGACCCAGCCCAAATCGGCCGTCTTGAAACCATGACCCTGAATGCAGAGGAACGCCTCGCGGAAGCGCGTGACCACCAATGGCTCGGAGAGGTTAGCGCACTCGAAGAGAGCCTCGTTCACCTCCGTAGGCGCAGCGGCGAAGCAGAGCTGATTCGCCGGAACCCGGCCCCGGCCGAAGTGTCTCCCACGGGTTAGGGCCATCGTTTCGGCGGCCTTAGAGCTTGGCCGCCCTTCTATGCGTTTACCGTGGCTGCGCCGGCTTCTTCCGTCGCTACTGGGGGACCAATCAGCACCGGCGCATTGATGAGGGCCCGGTCGTAGACCACCAAGGCGTTGTTCTCGATGATCTGATCCTTGGATGTGACCAGGCCTGTTCGCTTGTCCCTGGATAGCCTCACAACCCTGTTATGGCGGTAGACCTGACCCGCGGATTCGTAGAAGTAGGCATCCTCTTCGCGGATGTGGAACTTGACCTCGGGAACACGTTCGGCACGAAGTTCACCGCACAGGTACTCGTCATTGGTGCTGACCAGGAATTGGAAGGACTGGTCAGTGTCGTTGCGAACCCTGTAGTCCAGGTAGTTGTAGATGATTGAGGTGCCCGAGCCAAAGGGGATTTGACGGTTAAAGTCCGGAAATAGGTCCAGATCTCCATGGTGGTGGTGCTCGACCACCGTGAGTTCGCTGTGCAAGACCATCCAATGCAGAAGGTTGGTGAACTGACACAGCCCACCGCCAATGCCTGAATCGGCCCGGCCATGGTTGATGACCAAGCCTTCGCGGTAGCCCTTCGCTTCAGTGCAACTCCCTACGAGCTTCCAGAACGAAAAAGTCTCACCCGGTCGAATAACCACAGAGTCCACCAACGGGGCCGCGATTCCCAGACTCACCGCTTTATTCTCTTGCAGGTGTAAGTCCACGTTCCCGAGCTTGCGGCGGATCAGCGAGTTGTGGCGGTAGACCACAGCCGGCAGGCGTTCGCCTGTCCGACGCTTGGCAAACGTCGTAGGAGAAAACAGGTCCTGCAGCTGCCGCGTCAGAATCATTCGTTGAACAGCAAGTCGGTACGTCAGCGGTGAGATCTCACAGAACAGTTTTCGTGCCATCGTTCCCCATAAAAAAGCCCCCTCCGGGGCGACCCAACCGGAATGCCGGCATCACTTCAATCATTCCAGACGCTGGATGAAAAGCTGAAAACGAGAACCGACGTTGCAGCCCTTGCGGCCCACGTCGTCCGAAACCTTGACAGGGTCCAGTGAATATAGCCGTCCCACTTGGGCTCGTAGTAGGAAGCGCCTGGGAGCGCATTAGGACCGGGGAGAGCCTTGACGAGCTTCGCCAGGGCAACAGCAACCGGTGGTTGCAGTGCCCGTGGGATGGACTCGTCCATGAGCTCAGCCTAGAGGACCAAGACCAGAACGGACCTTCGCTGCGCTTCGGCCTGTAAAAGCATCTTCTTGCCTTACATGTGGCTGGGTTGTTCTCCGTACAAGGCCACTGATCGTAGCCGTCCGGGGGCCCGACCCGTCAACCCACGCAACCGGGCAATCCCACGCGGTCGCTGCGCTCCCTTATTTCGCGGGATTCCCCGGTCACTCTTCGGGGTTGACGGCCCACCCTCGACCGGCTGGACCAGTGGGGGCCTCGCACGGCGGGGCAGGAAGGAGGTGGCTACATGAGCATCGACGAAGCGATCAAGCTCGCGACTTCGGTCGTGAGCTTGATGACAGCTGTCATCGCTCTACTCTCCATGCGGAACGCGCGCTTAACAAGCAAACGCTCCCGAGGTGCAACTCGGAAGCGTAAGCGTAAAGCAAGGAAGTAGGTGTAGCTACGAAACCCGGTGGTCGTGACCGCTTCGGTTGCGGCCACCGGCTCCTTCTCAGACTAAGTCCTACTCACCGATAAGGAAACCTCATGGAACCACTGACCATCGTGAACTTCGTTCTCTCACTCACAGCACTGGGAGCCTCGATCATGGCGTACCGCGCCACCACAAAAGTCCCCAAGGAAGACGGCAGCTAGACCGGATCCGGGGCGGGTCTGCCAGACGGCGGCCCGCCCTACGGGTTTTAACCCGTGAAACCCGTAGCTATGACGCAGCTCAGAAGTAGCCGAAGTCGTCATCCATCGGGCTGGAGGCTTCCAATTCTGCGATAGCCCGCAGAGCCGCTTCTTTTGAGACCTCCCGCCCACGCGGATCCAAAAGAACCCACACAAAATCTGGATTTGGACCGGACCGGACAGGACGACGCCTCCAGCGGTACCCGTATTCTTTGAGCTTTTCCTTCTCTGCATGGAACTGTTTGTCCTTCTGGATAGCCCTCTGAGCACGGGCTTCCTCGGAATCACCAGCAACGCAGTTTCGACAAGTATGCCGCCGGCCGTCAGCGCTGGAAGGCCAGGGCTGGAAATCAGAAGCCGGAAGCTCCGTCCTGCAGCGCTTGCACATCTTTGGGTCATGAACGTGGGGGTGCTCACTGAGATCGACTTGCTCATTGCAGTATCCACACGATTTCAAATCCATGCCCGCAAGTTAGCAGAGAGCAAGGACAAAAATGTCCCGCCTGGGATTGGGGGAAACCAGGCGGGACATCCCTACCGTACCAACCCAGCCTGACAAGACTCAGGGAACAAGCATGCTCGCAGGGCTCGCACCCCTTGGGGCGTCCACTCCGCTTCGCTCCGTGGCCGGCTGTTGGGGCCAGGGCGCGCCGTCGCAGAGCTCCGGAGACCCTGGCCCTGATGTGTCTACGACGTTTTTTGGCTGCTGTCCTTCGGATTGTACGTGTCCGCTCCACCCCGTCTAGCCCCTCCTACGTCGGGGCCTGCGGCGCAGGAAATGTCCCTCCGGCGCTCCTGCGTCGCTTATTTCCTCCGGGAATTTCCTGCCCCTTGCCCAAGGGTAGACAGACCTCCGTCGGCCACAGCTCCGCAAGCTTCGCCAGCAGCCAAAAAACAACGGGGGGAGCGGGGAGCTGGCCGGTCACCATTGGTCGCCCCACCCACCCAACTTCTCGGACAAGAAGGACCAACACCACATGGATGCAATCACCACCACGACGGTGACCACGGAGGACACCGGCGAAACCATCGACGGGGTCACCGTGCTGGGCGACTACCACATGAACGACGGCTACGACTGGATGGGGCTCATCTCAGAGCACGGCTGGGCCGTGATGCCCAGTTGGGGTTCCGAGGGCTGGGAATTGGGCCAGTGGCCCTATGTCATGGTCGCCGGGATCCGCACCGCCGATGAAATCGGCAACCTGTTCGGCATGGCCACCTACTGCGAGGGCGACGTGAAAACAACGTTCTACCGGACCAAGGCCCGGTACTGGGACGCGGTCAGTGAACAGGCGTTCCTCCACTGGAAGAACGGACAAGCCCACGGCCCGGCAGACCTGCCCGAAGCCGCCGCAGAGCTTCCCAGCCGCTACCGGATTCCACCCTTGTTCCAAACAGCCGCCGCCTAACACCCCTCGACTCCTTGCCGGGCGGAACCCCCACCGCCCGGCAAGGCCCAATCCCACCAGCAAAGGATCCAGGACAATGACCGAAAACCGCACCATCACCAACAGCCCCGCCCAAGCCGTGGTCTTCCTCGAAACCCTCGCCGCGATCGCGGAGATATCCCCCGTGGCTTACAGCACCGACGGAGCCGAAACCCTCGCCGCGCATATCCGGGGAATGGCCGAAGCCGTCAACACAGAGGCGCACGTGAACCCGTCCATACTGGAGACCACCCGGCAGTACGCGGCACTGGACTGGCACTGCGAAGCCATAGCCGTGCTGTTCGCCGCCGAACACCGCCCCACATTCTTCTAGCAGGACTGGGTGGGCCGTTCGCCTTGGTGGGCGGGCGGTCCGCCGCGGGTGGCCGCCTGGGTGGGTGGTTGCCGGCGACGGACCGCCGTTCCCGCAACGGTCCGGGACCACTGACCTGGTGCGTGCGGCGCGCCGGTGTCTGTTCTTCCCTGGGGCGGTTCGGTGGGGTCCAGGGGAAGCATGCTCGCGGGGCTCGCACCCTTTTGGGCGTCCACTCCGCAAGCTCCGTGGCCGGCTGTTGGGTGCTGCCGGTCCGTCGCAGAGCTCCTGCCCGTCATCACCTGCTTGTCTACGACGTTTTCTGGTTGCTGTCCTCCGGATTGTAGGCGTCCACTCCACCCCGTCTAGCCCCTCCGTGAACTCCGGGGCCTGCGGTGCAGGAATTTCCCTCCGGCGCTCCTTCGTCGCTTATTTCCTCCGGGAATTTCCTGCCCCTTGCCCTGCGGGTAGACAGGGCTCCGCTGGCCGCCAAGCAAGCAAGCTTGCCAGCAACCAAAAAACAACGGGGGGAGCGGGGAAGCTGGCCGGTCACCATTGGTCGCCCCACCCACCCAACTTCTCGGACAAGAAGGACAAACACCATGCTGAACCACCTGATAGC
The DNA here is from genome assembly GCF_029873575.1 of Paenarthrobacter sp. OM7. Lineage (NCBI taxonomy): Bacteria > Bacillati > Actinomycetota > Actinomycetes > Micrococcales > Micrococcaceae > Paenarthrobacter > Paenarthrobacter sp. OM7. Next base: position 74,755 of record NZ_CP123580.1, on the reverse strand, counting down.
GCTGTATGTACCGGCGCGACTGAGCGAAAGCGTCACCGTCCACAGCCTTGACGCGCGACACGCAAGTCTTCAGATCATCGTCGGCGGCGGACTCGAATGCATTGCCCGAGGCGACTGGCAGGTCTACCTGAACGCTGAAACGCAAACCACCGGAGCCTCAAACGTCCGCGCGGTGCAGCTGCTCCACGAGACCGGCCTTGACCTCCCGGTCACCGGGAACGCCGTGTTCCTGGGCAGGGCGGGACTGAACCATGACACCGACGTACCGGACTACCTGATCCGCCGGGCAGAGGCACTGTTCGATACACGCCTGATCCAGCCAGCGGCCTAGCCGCCCACGGTGGCCGGGAACCAGACGTTCCCGGCCACCACCCACCACCCAACTTCTCGGACAAGAAGGACAAACACCATGATGGAAAAGCTCACTCTCACCGGCCCCGCTGACCTGCTGGCCTACATCCCGCACCTGCTCGGAGGAACCCCCACGGACTCCTTCGTCGTGCTCACCGCCACCGCCGGGGCTCTTGGCGCCACGTTGCGCGTGGACGCACCCATGGACGCGGCCCCGCTGGGCTTCGCCCAAACAGTGACCAGCCTCGCCGCTCAAGACGAGAACGCCACGGCCTGCTACCTCATCGTCTACACCGACGAAACCGGCGACGATGACCGGTTCCCCTACGCTGCGCACGTCGCCGCCCTGGGCAACGAACTGGCCACCGCAAGGATGCCCGTCCGCAAGGTCTACCTCGTCACCAGCACCCACTGGGCCGCTTACGGCACCACCGAGCGGAACCCGCTGGAACAGATCACCGACAGCAACGCCAACGCCACCTTGACCTTCATGGGAAGCGCCGCGACCGTGGACGTCTACAACCCTGCATTGCTGGGCAAATGGGTTGAGCCGGTGCAGGTGCCAGCCCTCACGGAAGAAGCCGTCGAGCAGGCACAACAGGAATGGGACACTGCGCTGCAGACACCCGGCACGCCGGAGAAGGAGACCGCCCGGAACCTGGCGGCCTGGTTCCAGGTCCCGCACCTGCGAGACATGCTCATGGCCGAAACCATCACTACAAAGAACGGCAGCATGCTTGGCCTGCTGCGAGGCAAATTCGACGGCCGCCCGGACTGGAAGCGCGTGGACCGCGCCGAAGTCCTCGCTTTCGAACTGATGAAGGTCGTTCCCGAAGGCCAGCGCGCGCCGATGCTGACCCTGATGGGATGGCTGCAGTGGCTCAAAGGTTCCGGAACCCACGCCGAGCGCTACCTGAAACTGGCGGTCGAGGACGTACCTCACTACCGGCTGGCAGTTCTTCTTCGCGAAGAGCTCGTAGCTATCGTGCACATCGCAGAGGTGGCCAAGAACCCGGAGACCGCCTACACACGCCCCACCAGCTAACCGGGACGGCCGGGCAGGATCAGCAAAGGTCCCGCCCGGCCGTTCAGGTAGCAGGGCGGCCTCCTCCGCTGGCGCTCCCCCGGCCGCCATGACGCTGCGCGGGCGCAGCCGGCAAACCCGGTCAATGCGGACGATCCACGGCTACAGTGAAATCCAACGAGAACACTGCACCTGGGAGAGCCGCATGGGAACCGAATACATCCTGACCGAGGACGACAAACCAGCACCGGACGCCAGCGTCCTCGAAGACCTCATCGAACTTCAGCTGCTCACCGCCGGCGAACCCCTAGGGCCGGTCGATTTCACGCACACCCAGGAACACCACAAGCTCTAACACCACTACAGCAACGACGCTGCACCACAGATTTCCTTTGTCCGAGGAAACCAGAAGGGCCGGCCACAAGGCCGGCCCTTCGTCATGCATCGACGTGGTAGCCACAAAGCGCCACAACACAACGGCGGCCAGAGCGTTTAGCCCGGCGATAAACAGATCCCCTGCCGCGGGCCGGCCAATGAACAGATCAATGGCCACCAGCACGAGTAAAGCCGCGGCGGCCACGGTGAACAGCACCGCCAGGAAGCGAAACCACCTCAGACCACGACGAGCCCGGCCGGGTCCGGGCCGCGGTACCGGATCAGTCATGCCTCAGTGTCCCGGTTTATACCCGGCCCGGCTACCTCCAGTGGCCCGTGTTGTCCAGCCCGACGTAATGGGAGTGACCGAGGGTCTTTCCACGGTTGAAATCCCGGAGTGCACGTTCTGACTCCGGATCCGAATCGACCGGCCGCTGCTTGGTCCGCCTCAACAGATAAAGCGCGATTGCCGCAACGATCAACAATCCTGCCGCAATTACTACACCTAGCAACTCCATGGTGCCCCCTTTTATGAACACAACTATAGATTCCCCTCGCCGAATGGCCCAGGTACCTGTGCCATCACGGGTTACTCCCACGGCATGGTCTACTACCCACTAGGATGCTCCCGTATTGCTGTCCACCGTGGCCTGAGAGCGCAGTGCATGCTCGCAGAGCTCGCACCCGTTGGGGCGCCCACTCCGCAAGCTCCGTGGCCGGTTGTCGGGTCCAGGGCGCGCCGTCGCAGAGCTCCGGACACCCTGGCCCTTTTGTGTCTACGACGTTTTTTGTGGCTGTCCTGCGGATCATACGGTTCCGCTCCGGCTCCAGCTGCTGACCCCTTCGTTCCTCAGGGGCCCTGCGGAACTGGAATTCTTCGACGGCGCTTCGCTTATTCCCTTTCGAAGATTTCCAGCACCTTGCCCTGGCGGGAGCAGACGCCTCCGTCGGCCCCGTAGAGCACTACGTGCCAGCAACAAAAAACAACGGGGGAGCGGGGACGTTGGCCGGTCACCATTGGTCGCCCCACCCACCCAACTTCTCGGACAAGAAGGAGCAACACCATGAACGACGAAAACCGCATTGCACGCGCGGCCCTGACCCGCATGTTCACCCCGGGCGATGACGTAGCCCGTAAGCTCGTAGCCCGTCACGGCGCACACCCCGCCTACCGCATGGCCCTCCGTGCCCAGCCCCTGTTTCCGTTCTGGGACGACACCGCTGATGAACTTTCCAAAGGGCTGGACCGCTGGGCACCGGCACCCCGCGACCTCGACACCGACACAATCGAGGCCGAGCTGGAGACCATTGAACGCCTTGGCGGCGGGTTCCTGATCCCCGGGGATGAGCACTGGCCCGAGGGGCTGGACGACCTGCCCAACCCGCCCTACGGGCTCTGGTACGTCGGGAACATCGCCCAGGGAATCCCGGACCCGCAGCGCACAGCGGCATTGACCGGATCCCGGGATTCCACCAGCTACGGTGCTGCCGTCACCTCCGAAATGGCCCACGGATTGGCCCGGCGGGGCATCTGCGTTATCTCCGGTCTTGCCTACGGCATCGACGCCCACGCCCACCGTGGCGCACTTGCTGGCAGCACCGGGACGGGACCGGCGACGATCGCCGTCGCAGCTGGCGGACTTGACCGGGTTTACCCGTCCGGTAACGCCGACCTCGCGGCCGCGATCAAAACCACCGGCTTGATCGTCTCCGAACAGCCCATCGGTAGCGCGCCTACGCGGGCACGCTTCCTGGACCGGAACCGGATCATTGCCGCTCTGGCCGGAGTGACTTGTGTCGTCGAAGCACGGTGGCGCTCCGGTGCGTTGAACACCGCGCACCACGCCGAAACCATCGCCCGGCACGTCGCGGCAGTACCCGGAAGCGTGCACAGCGCGAATTCCGCAGGCTGCCACCGGCTCCTGAAAGACGGCACGGCGGCGCTGGTTTCCGACGCCGCCGAAGTAGCCGAACTACTCGCCAGCTAGACCAACCGGTGGCCGGGACATTGTCCCGGCCACCACCCCATTCGCGTAAAGGAGAAATGACCATGGCTGAAAACCCCGATACACAACAGAGCGCCGAAGAGATCGAATGGTTTCCCGCCCGGGAACTGGTGGACGCGATGAAAGCCGAAGGTCTGGAACTTCAGGTCGGCCAGACCGGTGGAGGCACCGCCACCTTCTTCCTCCAGGCTGAAGGCAGCCACACGTTCCTGATTGGACCCGGATCGTACAGTTGGGCTGACCCCCAGGAATCCCAGTTCACGACAGCTGAGCTCTACTACGGGCCGGACCAGTATGACGAGGACGGCGAACCGGTGGAGTTTTCCGACGATGAAGAGAAGACCGTCACGCCGGGAACACCGATGGCGGAGATCGCCCATGAAATCGCCGCCAACTTCCGTCGATTCAACACCCACCCGATCCCGGCAAGGACCGACAGCGGGGCATAGGCGCTGGGTGGGCCGTTCGCCTTGGTGGGCGGGCGGTCCGCCGCGGGTGGCCGCCTGGGTGGGTGGTTGCCGGCGACGGACCGCCGTTCCCGCAACGGTCCGGGACCACTGACCTGGTGCGTGCGGCGCGCCGGTGTCTGTTCTTCCCTGGGGCGGTTCGGTGGGGTCCAGGGGAAGCATGCTCGCGGGGCTCGCACCCTTTTGGGCGTCCACTCCGCAAGCTCCGTGGCCGGCTGTTGGGTGCTGCCGGTCCGTCGCAGAGCTCCTGCCCGTCATCACCTGCTTGTCTACGACGTTTTCTGGTTGCTGTCCTCCGGATTGTAGGCGTCCACTCCACCCCGTCTAGCCCCTCCGTGAACTCCGGGGCCTGCGGTGCAGGAATTTCCCTCCGGCGCTCCTTCGTCGCTTATTTCCTCCGGGAATTTCCTGCCCCTTGCCCTGCGGGTAGACAGGGCTCCGCTGGCCGCCAAGCAAGCAAGCTTGCCAGCAACCAAAAAACAACGGGGGGAGCGGGGAAGCTGGCCGGTCACCATTGGTCGCCCCACCCACCCAACTTCTCGGACAAGAAGGACAAACACCATGAACGCAGCACCCACGCTGGAAATGCTCGACCCCACTACCCTGATCGTGGACATCAACGTCCGTAAAGACGCAGCCCTGACCCCGGAGTTCATCGCCAGCATCAAAGAACATGGCGTCATTGAACCGGTCATCGCCCACCGCAACGAGGACGGCACCGTGCATGTGCGGATGGGCCAACGCCGTACTCTTGGCGCCGTCGAGGCCCAGTGCCCCCTGATCCCGGTGATGATCACCGCATCCACAGAGGACGCGGAGCGGATCGTCTCGCAGGTGGTGGAGAACATCCAGCGCGCAGCAATGACGGAGGCCGACGAAGCCGACGCCTACCACCAGCTGTCCCTGATCGGCGTTTCCGCGGCAGCGATCGCGAAGAAAACCGGACGGAAAAAGGCCGCCGTTGAAGGCGCTTTGAAGGCCAAAGCATCCGATGCCGGAACCGCCGCCCTGGGCAAGGGACTCACCATCGAGGAAGCCCTCGTGATGGCCGAGTTTGAAGGGGACGAGGAAGCCACCGCTGAACTGGAATCGGTCATCCAAGACGAACCCGACCAGCTGTTCCACGTCGCCCAGCAACTCCGGGACGAACGCGAACGTGCGGCCGCCGTCGCCACGTACACCGCGGAAGTCGCAGCTACCGGGAAAACCATCGTTGAAAGGCCCGGTTACGACGATGAAGAAACCGCCAGCGTCACGTCCCTGAAGCGGGCCGATGGGGAACCAGCCACGGAGGACGACGCGAACGCTGTCTACATCATTCAGGACTACCGGGGTGAGTTCTCCACCGTCCCGGTGATCGTCGGATGGAAGGAACTTGGCTTCACCGAGCGGTCCAACTACCACTCTTCATCAGCCAACAAGGGGCCGATGACCGAGGAACAGAAGGCCGAGCGGAAAACCCTGATCGCCAAGAACAAAGCCATGGAATCGGCCACGACCGTGCGGCGGGAATTCGTGAAATCCCTGCTGGCCAAGAAGCAGGCACCGAAGGGCTGGCAGTACTTCACCGTCCACGCGATCACGCACCACACCGACGTCGCCCGGACTTACGACGGAGAAGTTGCAGCCGAAATGGTCAGCGCCAAGATCGACGGGCAGAAGTCATGGGGATGGAACCCGTTGAAGGATCACGTAGCCAAGTCCACGGCCCGGCCCGAGTTCTCCTTGATCGCACTGGTCTGCGCCGGATACGAAAAGACCATCGCCAAGGACTCATGACGGTCCCCGTTCCAAAGCCACCGGGACTACCTGAACCAGTTGATCCTTTGGGATTACACCCCGAGCGAGGTTGAGCAGATCATCATCGACAGCGGCAAACCCGCCGAGGAAGAAGCGGCATAAGAACCCCTTGCCGGGCGGAACCCCCACCGCCCGGCAAGGCCCCCGGCCGCTCACCACGAGCAGGGCCGGGAACCTCCCACACGTCGGGCGGTCCGCCGCCCAGGGCGAACCACAGCAGCCAATCACCAGCGACGGACCGCCGTTGAGCGCCACCAGGCCCACACTCACCAAAAGCCGCGCCACGCCGGCTACCTTGTAGACTGAACCACAGATTTCCTTTGTCCGAGGAGAGCGAAACAGGACCGGCCCACGCCGGTCCTGTTTTGTTTAACCCGCAAAACCGGGCACCTTCCCCATGGGACAAGACAATCCGCCGCCGGCCCACCACCCGCTGGGGAACAGGTCTTTTCAGCCGGGACCACCCACTGTGACAAGCAGAAGCACCCGACGCAGGCAGAAGAACCTCACGCCCTGGGCAGCTGCTAAAGAAGCCGGGGGAGTACCGACGGGCTACTACCCGCAATTTCCCCAACCTCACCAGACGCCCAAATCACCAAAAAATCATTACCAAAAACAGGTAAATAACCCCTAGAAATAAGGGTAAAAGCCTTTAAATCCAATTGGATAAAAGCTAGAATAGTAGTAGCAAGTCAGCCAGACGAACCTAACCAAAACTGATACGAAACGCAGGACTGAAAATGACTTCCTCAATCACCGATTACACGGTCTACACCAAGCCCGGTTGCCCGAACTGCGACCGCACCATGGAGTACTTCGACTCCAAAGGCATCACCTACACACCCGTGGACATCACCGAAGTGCCGGCCGCGCTGGAGTACATCACCCAAGAGCTGGGCTACTCCCAAGCACCCGTCATCGTGAACAACTCCGATGACCAGGACCACTGGTCCGGCCTGCGCCGTGACAAACTCGTCCAAGCGGCCATGACCCACAAGGCAGCGTGATAGCCATGACCACCCCGCACCCGGTGGACGGGTTCGAGATCAGCCCGCGGATCCCGTTGGAAGTTGACTTGTTCCGGGAGACCAACCCCAGCGGCAGGATTTACCCCGACAGCCTGGACCCGTACGCCGGCGTCTATGCCAACCCCTACAGCGTTGACGATGACCGCTACCTTGCCGCGATCAGCAGGGCCCCGATAGGGGAGGGCGGCCTCTGGGACGAGTACACCGCAGACCAGCACCAACCCAACGACCTCACCCACGACCAACCGGGCGACACCGAACCTCAGAACGAACCCAAAACACACACCGAGAACACCAACAGCGCACGAGGAAAAGGAACCATCATGGCCGGCGAAACCACCATCACTGTCATTGGAAACCTGACATCGGACCCCGAGCTGCGGTTCACCCCATCGGGTTCGGCGGTAGCGAATTTCACGATCGCTTCAACGCCCAGGACCTTTGACCGTCAGTCCAACGAATGGAAGGACGGCGAGACGCTTTTCCTCCGTGCCAGCGTCTGGCGGGAAGCAGCCGAGAACGTCGCCGAGTCCCTGACCAAGGGCACGCGCGTCATCGTATCGGGCAGGTTGAAGTCCCGGTCCTACGAGACCAAAGAAGGCGAAAAGCGCACCGTCATAGAACTGGAAGTAGACGAGATCGGTCCGAGCCTGCGCTACGCCAACGCGAAGGTCAACCGCACCCAGCGCAACAACAACCAGGGCGCAGGAAACGGCGGCGGGTTCGGTAACCAGGGCGCCGGCGGACAGGCAACCCAACAGGACGACCCCTGGGCCGCGAACTCGTCAGCCAGCGCCGGGTCCTGGGGCAACGGACCCAACTCCGAACCCCCCTTCTAAACCAGGACCATTGATGAAGTCGAGCGAGAAGAAGGGTCCCTACTTCACCGAAGAGGACCTGAAGCAGATCAGGGCAGCGGTGCAAGCCGTGGGACCGCTGGAGGGCTACGCCTCGATTACGGACTTCGTTGAAGCAGCTGCACGTCGGGAGCTGCGGCGGCTGCAGCGCAAGTACAACGACGGCCGGAAATGGCCGGGAGTTGAAGCAGGCGAACTCCGTCCAGGGAGACGGACCCGGGCCGAATCGGCAGCCAGAGAGGACCGGTAAATGATCCGGCCTAAGCCAGGAAAGCCTGCAGCTTCCGAACAGGTGGAGCGAGTGCTCATTCAGGACGTGATGCCCTACGAAACACCGGACAGGCTCGGTGATCTTCAGGGGCCGGCGGAGGGGCAGATCACTCTGCCTCACCACGTGTACTGGGGGCCAAGAGCTGATTGTGATCTGGACCAGCCCGAAGGAGTTATCAAGGCGTATCAGGCGGTGCTGCGTGTTGGGACAGCTGAGGACCAGAGGGAACTTCTCAACGCCGGTCTTTTGCGCGATATCTGGCCTCAGCTGATGCTCCCTGTGAGATGCAGGAAGCTATGGGAGGACAGGTTCCCTCAGCTAACCCAGGACGTTGAAGAGCGCGATACGGATTGATTTGCACTCGGCTAGGGCCCGTACCTTTCGGTACGGGCCCTAGCTGTTTGCACGTCGCTTCTTGTGTGGGCTGGGTGGTGGGTCTTGGGGGAAAGCGTTCAGTACCTCGTCGTGAATCCCCCTGCCGCTTGGGACGTCTCCCGGCACTCTCGGTGCCTGTGGCCGCCTGCCTCTGCCCAGCGTGATCAGTGTCTGTCGTCCCGGCTGAAAGGAAGCCGGCCCTGATCGTGTGGTGTGTCGGCCAGCGTTGAGTCTTGGACCATGGGAAACGTTCCCGTTGGTGACCGACTGCGTTGCCAGGCTGTGCACGGCCACCGCCCGTCCTGGTGAGTGTCCTCGTTTTGGTGACGTGGTGGTTGTGTGCAGCCGGTTGGGTGGGTCCCGTCGTCCACGGTAATGATGGTATTGGTCTTGAACCGGCGTGGCTCATCGTCCATTTGACGTGCTCCTCGGGGTGCTGTCTTGCACATGTCGTGTCCGCTGGTTCAAGTCTTTTCGCGTGGCTTGGGCGGTCATGACTTGATAGGAGCTTGACCATGATCCCCTTACCGTTTTGTCTGCCCACCTGGGTCACGTGATTCTCAACTCGTCAGGGAAGGCCCTATGCCGGATCAGGAAGAAGTGCGTGTCGTTGTCGGTGTGGACACCCACGCAGATGCCCATCATGTGGCCGTTGTTAGTGAGTATGGCCGGCCTTTGGGGGACCAGGAATTTCGTGCAACCGACGCAGGCTACCGGGCTATCGTTGCGTTCGCTCGGTCTTACGGTGAAGTCGCTGCGGTGGGAGTTGAATGCACCGGCAGCTATGGCGCTGGACTTACTAGGCTTTTACGGTCTGAAGGCCTCACAGTGGTGGAGGTGAACCAGCCCAACCGGCAGCATCGAAGGTTGAAGGGCAAGTCCGACCCCCTCGATGCCTACCAGGCTGCTCAGGCCGTCTTGGCAGAACGTTGCACCGCTGTTCCCAAACATAAGGATGGCCCGGTTGAGTGCATGCGGCTATTGCGGGCATCTCGTTCCTCAGCGATGAAATCGAGAACTGCTGCCATCAACCAGATCAGGGACATCATGATCTCGGCACCTGAACTGATGAGGGAGAAGTACCGGGGCATGGTGACGTCTGCGATGATCGGGACGATGGCGCGTGCCAAGCCTGCTGGCCACTTGGCAGATCCGGTCCACGTGACTGCCTGGACGTTAAAGAAATTGGCCAAGAGGTATCAGTCACTGACCGACGAGATTGCCGAGGCCGATTCGGCGTTGAAGGAACTTCTGGACGCATACGCTCCGTTGCTTTGCGATCTGCCGGGAGTGGGCGTCGAAGTTGCCAGCCAGCTGCTCGTGACAATCGGAGATAACCGAGAACGCGTTGGCAATGAAGCTCAATTCGCGGCCTTGGCAGGGGTCGCGCCCGTTCCCGCTTCTTCGGGCAAGACAAGCCGATACAGGTTGAGTCGAGGCGGTGACCGAAACGCCAATAAGGCCCTGCACCATGTTGTCTTGGTGCGCATGGGGTCGGATGCCAGGACAAAGGAGTACGTGGCGAAGCGGACCCATGAAGGGAAGAGTAAGCGCGAGATTATGCGATGCCTCAAACGCTACGTTGCAAGAGAACTGTATCGACAGATTATGAACCCGGCCCCGGCGCCCTCGATAGCCGACGTGCGGCGGTTACGAATACAGCTTGGGCTGACTCTGCAAAACGCAGCTGAACACTTCAACCAATGGCCGTCCTACCTTTCACGGTTGGAGCGTGGGCAATCGAGAAACGACGCGCTTATCGCCGAGTACCGGCGATGGCTGAACGACCAAGAGAGATCCGCTAACACTCCGCGCTCTCTAGCATTGCGAGATGATGAAGACGCTCGCGCTTTCCGATCACCTAGCATGGCGATGTGAGTTCTCGGGGGACTCCATACCCGATGCTATTAACAGCGGGCCGACAAACAGGCAAGCACCCCAAGATTTTCAATCGACGAGTGGGAGAGTAGTGGCAAAGCCGAAGTATGGTCCGGGAAGTCTTTTTGCGGTGCCCTTGAACGGCGGGGGCTACGGCGTAGGGCTCGTCGCTCGCATGAGTTCTAAAGGCATTCTGCTCGGCTACTTCTTCGCCCAGAGATGGGCGCAGGTCCCAATGCTGTCAGACGTGAAGAACCTGTCTCCGAACGACTCCGTCCTCATCGGAAGGTTCAGCTACCTCGGCCTGAAGCAAGGTCAGTGGGAGGTACTTGGCCCCATGGCTGGCTGGGTGCCGGAAGAGTGGCCCATGCCCGTCTTCGCACGGACGGAACCGATCACTGGCCGGTCAATTCAGGTGCATTACGATGACTCCGACCCCAGCCGGCGCTTGGGCGAAGAAGCAGTACCCGGTGGCGACAATGAGGGAAAGCCCGAAGACGGACTTATGGGTGCTGGATACGTAGAGAACGTTCTTACGGGCCTACTCGCGCAGCCCTAAGGTTGACCCCTACATCTACCGGGTCAACCAGGCACTCAACATGACCTTGAGGCTGTCCATGGCTGGGGGCTATTCGGGTTATCCACGGCTGAATTATTGGGAGCCATTGGGTAGCTCCCCCGGCCGCCGTAGCGGTGGATAACCCATAAGAATTGTCCCCGGTTGTGGACAGCCGAAGCAGTGCCGACAACGGTTTCGCGACCTACCTGTACCTCAGGTTTGACAGCTATAGGAGCGTCATGTGTGCGGGAAAAGCCCGAAGGTTTTAGCTTTTGCCGTGCCCATGTGGGCGAGGGGTTACTGGTCCGATGCCACCGAGGCAGGCGCTGTTTCCCGGGCGGTCTTCTTGCCGCGCGGTCGTCCGCCGGCCTTCCTACCTGGCGTGTCCAGGCCGAAGCCGCGCAAGTCCGATTCGGTCCAGTCGGCACGCAGCGCAGCTTGGTAGTCCTTGGCGTACTTTTGTTCGGCTGCTGCGAGCAGCTGTGCGGCTTCCTGAAGTTCGACGCTGCTGGCTGCTGCGTTCTTCACAGCGTTGACCTTGGCGTCCCTGGCAGCGTCAATTTTCGCGGCCGCTTTAGCGGCAATGTCGTTGATGTCCATGTGGCCAGTCTAGCGGCCCTGACTGACACCGATAGGTATGGTTTTTGGTGCGTCGCACAAAGGGTGCAAAAAACGCGAAAACTTAGCCCTTCGGAGCAAGCTATACACTTACACGGGTGTAAGTGGCTTGTCGTCCTCGACACTGGCGGTCGAGTACGGCACACTTGTCAGTGTGGTCCCAGGTTCGGGGTCGCTGCGCTGGGCCTTTGAAGGAGGGATTGGGATGTCGGAAGAGGAGAACGCTCACCGCCCCAATCTGTCCCGCCGTCGTCGTGCGAACACTCCGGCCGGAACGAAGAAGCGCCGTGACGTGTGGGTCACGGTGGAAGAGGAAGCGGCTCTCGTGGCGAGGGCCGAACGGGAGAAAGTGACCGTTCCGAACCTGTTGGTTTCGGCGGCCCTGGCAGAACGTACCGACTCACCGACCGAGCGCCGTGCCATCGGTGCTGAACTCATGCAGCTGCACAACCTGTTGGCGCGTTCGTCGAACAACATCAACCAGCTCGCACGGCAGGCCAATGCGACGGGTGAGTTCCCCGTGGAGGCCCGTGAAGCGTTGAAGCATCTTCGTTCCGTGGCCATGCGAATTGATCGGGCCATTGAGGGGTTGATGTAGAGATGATTCCGAACATCACACGTGGTTCGCGCATGGGCGGGCTCATGGTTTATCTGGCATCGACTGACTCGGACAAGACCAAGAATGCGCACACCGACCCGCACTTGGTTGCAGGTGATGCGGCCATCATGAGTTGGTATGACGACGGCGTTCTGGACCAGGATGATGCCCTGGCGATTGCCAAGCACCTTGACCAGCCGCGCAAGCTCTTCGGGGTCTCCGTTCAGGTCAAGGACTTTGCCTGGGACGCGGCCAAGAAGGAGCGCGTTCACGTTGGCTACAAGGACGCCCAGGTCTGGCATTGCTCGCTGAGTCTGCGTGCCGAAGAGGGTGCGCTGACGGACCAGCAGTGGGGCGACATTGCCAACGATTTTGTGGATGCCATGGGCTTCACTGCGGCCAGTGGAAAGGCCCAATGCCGCTGGGCAGCCGTGAACCACGGCACTAGCGAAAATGGTAATCACCACATCCACATCGCCGTCTCACTCGTTCGTGAAGATGGGACCAAGGCTTCCACTCACGGGGATTACAAGAAGGCGCAGCAGACCTGCCGTGAACTGGAAGTTAAGTACGGCCTTGAACAGCTCTCCAGCGTGTATGCCACCCGTGGTTACGACCGTGCTGAGAAGGCCACGGCCGTGCGGGACGAACGGGAAATGCACCGCTCATCGCTGGCACGAAAAGTGCGCGCCAGTGCCAGCGCATCTGCAACGGAAGGCGAGTTTGTTCGACGGGCCCGTGACACCGGCATGTTGCTTCGCCCCCGCTACGCGAAGAACACCGCCGACGTCATTGTTGGCTACTCGGTGGCTGAACGTCCCAAAGCTGGGGAGCGTCCTATTTGGTTTGGTGGTGGCACGCTCGCGTCGGACTTGAAGCTTGGTGCTTTGCGTGAGGCGTGGATGGATTCGCCGCATCTTGCCACTGAAGCGGCAGCCGAGTGGAATGCCGCTGCGCGTAACAAGCGCACTGTCTCCAGGACCGGACCTGAGAAAGCTACCCCGTCGCCGCAGGTATGGGTGGAGTACACCCGAAACGCCACCGCCCTGGCGGAACAATTGCGGTCCATTCCACGTGACGATCACGCCACATGGGCTAAGGCAGCACGAGAAGTTTCCGGGGCCTTTGCTGCATGGTCACACCGTCTCGAACCCACGCCCGGACCGCTGGCTGCTACGGCTGCGGAACTGTCCCGCACCGCCCAGCTCCGTGCACCCAGGGAGCACAGCAAGCCGATTGCACTGCCGTCCATTGCCGGGACCGCGATGTTGTTCATGGCAGCGTCGAGTAAGAACAAGGCTGCCGCGCAGACAGCGCTCATGGTGCAACTGATCAACACCGCCTTCGCCGTGTACGAAATGCATCAACAGTCCGGCCGGACCCGGGAAGCCCAGCGCATTCGTTCAGTGGTGGAAAACCAGCTTGCACCGTTCACCGGGACCATGCCCAAGGCGGCACCAGTGGATGCCGATAAGCAGCAATCAGCTGAGGCAACGGTGCCGCCACGTGCAATTGATATCGCACGCCGAGGCATGGTTCCCATCCGTCCCGGATCCGCAGTGCCCACCACACCAATCGCTGCACCAGCAAAGACCTATCAGCCCAGCCGTCGCGATGCCGGCCCGAGCCTCGACCGATAAGAATCACACCACTAGTGCAAGGGGAACACCATGAGTGAATCAGACGGAATCGACGATGTAGTAGACAGCGGACTGCGGCACTCATTGATGATCGCGTCCCGTATTGCAGAGACTCTGGCTCGTAAGCGACAGGAAGCTCAGCGGCAGCAGGAACACCTGGACACACAGGCAGCTCACGAAGTCCAAGCACGCTTTGCCGCCGAACGCAGTGCAGCGCACGCAGCACTCGCACCGGTTGAAAAGGACCAGTGGTGGGATACCGCCCAACCGTCCGACATCGCTACCGCCCACACCGTCGCAGAAGCGTGGAAGGACCACGACCCCACCGCTCTGGCAGCGTGCGAAAGGATCCGCCAGGAAGTCTTAGCGCGGTACGGCATCGACACCCGAGACGTCGGTACGGACACCGCGGATCTTGAGTCGGGCATTCACACCGTGGCCACAGAGAGGGCGCGCTTGGCAGCACCTGGAACCGCCGCGGGAGTGCAGGGCCAGGACGACCACAAGAGCCAACTCAAGAGTGCCATTGAATGGATCTCCGAAGTAGAGCCAAGGTTCTACGCCGAGTGGAACAACCGCCATGGATTCACGGACACCGTAGAGGATCAACGATCCGTCGAAAGGGAACTCATTCAGCACTGGCAAACCGCCACAGCACCGGCCGTTGGCCAAGGCCCCGAGGGCGTTGACCAGACTGATCTGGACCGGGCTACGGAATGGGCAAAAGAACATGATCCGAAGTTTTACGACGACTGGAAACTTCGTCACGACTTTGCCGACACGGTAGCCGATGAGCGCAGCGACGAGAACAGGCTCATCCGGCATTGGCAGGCAGCTACAGGCGCCCAGCTGGCATCACAGTCAGCCGCAGTGGAACACGAAAAGGCAATGCAGCTCCTGGCCGCTGCCCGGGTCGAAGAACTCCGCGCCCAGGCGGCGAAGCTCGCACCCCAGATGGAACGCCACCAGGTGCCCGTGGAGTACCTGGCTAACCCCGATCTAACCAAAGCACTCCAGCTGGCACACAACGCCAAGACACCCAAAGCGTTGGAGGTAGCCGACGCGGCCGTGAAGGAGCGCCTGTACCTGATCGGCAAGGACGGCATCAACGGACCCGACATCGACCAGCTCCGTAAGGAGACCACGGCCAACATGAACGGTGCGAGCGAGGAACACTTCAAAGACCCCGCCTTCGTGGACGCAGCCAAGAACCTGCACGAAGCCAAACTGTTGGCTGAGGGCGGTTTCAAGGGCGACAAATGGTCGACGCAGGAGCAGAGGTACGAGCGCGCCGAGAAAGAACTCTTCGCACGCATGGAGGGCGTCGGCCGAGAGATTGAGAACCGCGTCACAGGCAACGACAGCAGCCGGCTAAAGGACCAGGGCTTGAAGACCGAAACCGCTGCACAGTCCGGCTACGGCTCCGCCGAACATCACCAGAAGTTCGCGGAGTCCCTAGCCGACACCGGCGCCAACGAAACGCAGATCCGTGGCCGACTCGCAGCCGCCCGCAGCGAAGGCAAACACCCCAGCGAAGCCGTGACAACCGGGAAAGCAACCAAGGCCAAGAAGTCCCGCACAGGTGCGGCTGTAGGCGCCGAGAGAAGCAAAGGCGGGTTATCCCGATAGCCGACAGAACCCCGGAGTCCCAGAGGCTGAGTCTTCACAGCCAACGTCAAGCTTCGGGTGGGCATAATGCGAGCGAAGCTTCGGTCAACCGCTATTTGATCGAGGCTTCGCCAATTAAGGCCTCACGCTTGGGCTTTCGAAGCCTTCGGGGCGCGTTATCTTCAAGCGATGCTTCGAACGGCAGCGAGACCAAGGTCTACGCCGCATTCATCCCGGCCTCTTGCATGACTAGAAGGACCACCCGGCTCGGGTTAGCTTTCCGGGCTTGCCACGGCCGGCCATCTTGGCCGCCTCTGCGAAGGAGGATGCCTCTGGTACCTCCGGTACTATGGCGGGATTGAGGCCCCGGCGGAGTTCCTGCTAAAGGACTATGTCTCTACTTCTTCGGCGCCGCTGGCGGTGACCCCGGCTTCATCGTTGCCGGCGGAACCGAGTAGCTGGCCGGCTTTTGTCCTTCCGCGAACTTTGTGGTCCGGCTACGGCCGCTGGAGTCAGGGTTGTTAGATTTGTTGTCAGCCATTTCATTCTCCTTGTCGTTGTGTATTCCCCCATTATCGCGGCCGGGACACTCGTTAAGGAGTCATGGTGCCCACGGAGCCCATAGCTGCGTTGCTCTACGTATGCCTTTTGCTGCCCGGAATCGCGTTTATCTGGCGGTATGAGGGCCACGGCTCGGTCGTCAAGCGTTCCGCCTTTCGTGAGACGGCGGCGGTGGTCATAGCCAGCGCGGCGTCACTCGTGGCGGTTTTCATCCTTCACTACGTCGCGGCCTTCTTTTTCGAGCCAGCCCGAAGCACGCTACGTCAATTCTTCATTGACCCGGGAGTGCTCTTTCGGCAGGACGCCCAGCTGTTTTTTGGCGTCACCCTCCTGGATCTTGCACTGGCGGTATCGTTTGGTGCCTTCTTCGGAAGCAAAACCGCCTCGCGTCTTCTGAAGGGATGCCGGGCTAAATGGTTGAAGATGAGGAAGAAAGAGTCGGACACCATAGAGCGCGGTCAATCGGCCTGGAACACGGCGTTTGAGATGATGCCTGGCCACAGAGTGATCGTGGGAGTGCAGCTGAAGAGCGGCGCTTGGGTTCAAGGTGCTTTGAAATCGTTCAGCAGAAACGGCGACGAAACACCTGACAGAGCCTTCACGCTTACCGGCGAGATCTGGTACCGGATGGCTGACAGTGAGAATGTGCATCGCCTTGAACCGCATGGAACTGTCGTTATCCAGGCGCCAGAGGTGGATTACCTCACCGTGGGTTACGAAGAGCCCGCACTTACGACCAAAGACCTGACGGACACCTTGCCCCGCTAGGCTGAACTGTCAGCGGTAGGAGGGCCGCTTGAACCCTCGCCGGCCCGCAGAGACCATACGGCCGAAAGGTGACCCGTCGCGAATGTTCTGCTCGAGAAATCTGACGTCCTTTGCAGAAGCGCGTAAAGGCTGATGGAAGGACCGATGCGGTTGGTCGGTCCTTCCATCAGTTTGTAACCGGGGGTGCTGTCTGTTAGGCCAAGAACCTAACCTACTGCGTCCCATGTGTTTGTGGATGCTCTATAGCGCTTCACGAAAGGCCTTGGGAAGCCGGGCGAACCCCAGGAAAAGATCTGGTCATCGTCCTCGTGAAGACCTTCCTGAGCGCTCACTTCTTGCCCTTGCCCTTTTGGGAGAGCGCGCTTGCCGCTGCTGTTTTAGCAGCTGCGCCGGAACGGGGATTCCGCAATACCTGGCTTGCGGCGGAGGCAGCTTTGCTGCTGGTCTGACGGCTGTTTTTAGCCATTGTTGTCGTCCTTACGTGGTTTGAATGAAAAGGTGAGGGTCCGGCGCTTCGATGCGAGCTATCGCAGCGCCGGCCTCATGTTCGACCCAGCGTTCTAGCGCTGCGTCGGGCGGATACGGATCGTCCGCTTGATGCGGATTCGTACTACGCGTGTAGCCATTGCGGCTACTCCTTTCCGGGACCACCGGGGCACAAGACACGGAACGTTGTCAATGTTGACGTTTGTTCTAACCGCTCGTAGTCTGTTCTGACGTTCCCCCTTGGAAGAACGAAACGACAAAACACATTATCTTGGGCCTTTGACGCAACCAATTTGATTGCGAGGCGTCGATCCCTATTTTATTTTGAAGCGCATGTTCGAGGTTCAGTCGAACGTGCGCTTCGTCGTCAGACCACCGGATGGTTGGTCTTCCAATCATCGATACTACATGTAGTGCAAGGCCCTCGCCCGGACCCCTAGATGATGTATTACAAGCATGTCATTCAATCCACCGCTCGTCCACAGGCAAGCGTTCTCAAAATGTCCGTGATTCCGCCAAAGTGAGGGATGAAATCCACACCCTGTGGACTACTTAGCCACATTTAATCTCCAGCGTGTCGGCCGAGATCCCGGCGTGTCGCAGAGGCGGAACGTGGCTCTGGTATGGAATGATCGGCCCGCGTTCGCTCAGGGCGGCTTCGTCGGCCCGTCGAATGTTCCGTACGATGGAGCGGGCCAAGGTAGCTGTCGAGACGCAGCCGTGCGTCTCCACAACGCGACATAATCTCCGTTATCGGCGTTCAAGTACGGGAGTAGAAGTAGATGAGGGAATTCCGTCCATTCAGCATCCGGCGCTTCCAACAGAGCCCACCAGCCAGTCCGCCGGAGCCCGCGTTAAGCATAAATAGCGATGGCTCTTTCCAGGGCAGCGGCGACTGCGATGATCGCAGGATGGCTGGCGGAAGTTTCGCGGCGTGCGAAAAGAGCTTTGCGGCTTTGGATGCCTGGAGCGGTCGGGAACTTCCGTAAGTTGGGGCCCGTCGTGGAGTGCGAGCCCGGGCAGGGCCGCTATTGCCGTTCCTGCCTCCACGAACCGCAATTGAATGGTGAGGTCGTCAGTGGCGCAGACGATCCGCGGGTCGACGCCCGCTCTCCGGCATGCGTCAATGACCCACGTGCGGGGTGCCGACTCATCAGCGTCCACAGCAGCCGGTGCCGGCCAACTGCACGATGATGTTCTTCCAGTGGACAAGGTTGTCCCTGTAGCCGCGTAGATTGCGAGCCACAATAGATTCTCGACGAGTTCTGTGAATGTAATCCAGGCGTGGTCTGGACTGGGTTGCCGGGGTTGGACTCCGTGATGACGAGGTTATGCTGCTGTCGGGTGGGTTCTACCCTGAATGTTGGAGGCTTCCATTGGCAGGCGTTAAGGGTTCAGTTCGGTGCAGTTACCGTTTCCATGATGAGCAGGTGGCCGCCGTCGATTTCGGTGGTGGTGAGC
Organism: Paenarthrobacter sp. OM7; assembly: GCF_029873575.1. Classification (NCBI taxonomy): domain Bacteria; kingdom Bacillati; phylum Actinomycetota; class Actinomycetes; order Micrococcales; family Micrococcaceae; genus Paenarthrobacter; species Paenarthrobacter sp. OM7. Next base: position 56,024 of record NZ_CP123580.1, on the reverse strand, counting down.
GATGCGTTGATGGCGGACAGTTCTGCAAGGGCCTGGATGTGGGTGCCCCCGCATGGGATGTTGGTGCGTCCGGTTGGGAGTTCGCAAACCCAGGTTCGTCGCGCGGAAAGAGCTGCCGCCTCTCGGTCGATCCTCACGGCGCCTCCGGCCTGGATCCACTGCGATAGCTGGGCGTTGACGCGTTCAGCAACGGACGCAGGGTCGTCGAGCGAGGTGGGAGAAAATCCCTTTCTCCGGAGGGATTTTCCGATGCGGTAGGTGTCCGTGGAGCGGTGGGCGTCGATGCGCGAATGCTGGATGGCCAGTGCGTCGAATGCAGGGTTCCCCAGTGCATCCTTGACCACGGGTTTGGTCCATGCTGCTGCCAGTGCGACGTCGAGGGCAAGCGCGGCGAGGTGACAGGCGGTATGTCCGGCTGAGAGAGCGGCACGAAGGTCATCTTCAACGTCGATCTGTACCGATTCACCGACCGCTGGGGGCGGCCCTTCGATGAGATGTGCGACAACGAAAACCCACCCCTCGGTTCCCATCCGGACCGGCATGTCCGTACCAGATGAAGTTCGCCGTCGCAGATTCCGCCGGTGACGCACTCGAGGATCGACTGGGTACCAGCCGTAGTGGTGATCGTTCCGCGGTCGGCTGGCTGGTCGGGCCATGCCATGTCGACGGGATGGAAGGCCGTGGTGTCGAGCAGGACCGCTGACCGCCCGGCAGTCAGCGACTCGACGTGGAGGACGGTTCCTATCGAAACGATTGCGCCGTCCGGATAGGTAACCAAGGGGTCGTTGGTGGGCAGGGGCATGGGTTGGTCCGTTCGCTCGAGTACGGCGTTAAGGGGCGAGATTTGTCATGAGGCACCATCTGTCCACTTCTGACTGCGCTTCCTCGAGAAGGATATTCCGTCCGGAACAAAGCTCGCCCCAACCAGAGCGAGGTCGCGGCTGGCATTGCTGTCAGAGATCACCGCACCTAGCCTGATCCGGTGTGTGCACGCGGTGTCATGGCTTGGGCCAGCCATGACACCGCGTTGTGTCGGCACAGTATGAAGCACGGCCGAATTTGGGTTGTGCGGAGGACACCCTTCCGAACCCGTGCATGTTCAGAGCCGTAGTTGATCCACCGCGGTTTTCGTTTCAGTTGGTGTGTCTTTTTCTTGGAAGCTGCGCGCCACAACGGAATGCCGGCGGCCGTATGCGAGGTAAATGCTGGCCCCGAGCACCATCCAGATCACGAAAACTATCCAGGTGCTTCCGCCGAGGTTCAGCATCAGAACCAGACACATAACAACAGCAAGTATCGGCGTGAACGGGTACAGAGGGACCCGGAAGGTACGTGGAATGTCGGGCTGGCTGCGACGCAGGGCGATGACCGAGATGCTGACGAGCGCAAACGCGAACAAGGTCCCGATACTGGTTGCGTCGGCCAGTTCGCCGAGAGGGATCAGTCCTGCGGCGGCAGCGATGGCGCCACCGGTGATGAGAGTGTTGGCGACCGGGGTGTGGGTACGGCGGGAGACCTTGGCGAATATAGGCGGGATCATTCCGTCGCGTGACATTGACATCAGGATACGGGTCTGGCCATAAAGGGTGACCAGGACGATGCTGACGACGGCGATGACAGCTCCGATGGCGAAAATCAGGGAGACCCACACGGTTCCGGTGACTTCTTCAAGGATGCGTACCAAGGCCGATTCCTGACCGTCGAACCAGCCCCAGGGTCGGGCGCCGACGGCGGCAACGGCGACGGCCACGTAAAGGACCGTTACGGCAGCCATCGAGATCACGATGGCTCTGGGCAGGTCACGTTGGGGGTTTTTTGCTTCATCGCCGGCGGTGGAAGCCGCGTCGAAGCCAATGTAGGAGAAGAACAACCGGGAGGAAGCAGCCGTGATGCCGGCCAGACCCATGGGGGCAAGTGGTTCAAGGTTCCGTGATTCGAATGCGCTGAAGGCGACGACGATAAAAAGCAGCAGTACAGCTACTTTGAGACCTACGAGGATGGTGTTGACGACGGCGCTTTCACGGGACCCGCGAATGAGCAACACAACGGCGAGCAGGACGACTACGACCGCTGGAACGTTGAACACTCCCCCATCGCCTGGTGGTTGTATCAGCGCTTGCGGAAGGTCAATACCGAACGCTTTGGTCACTTCGGATAGATATTCACCGGCTCCGACAGCCACGGCGGCTACGGAGACTGCGTACTCCAACAGCAGGCACCATCCGCAAATCCATGCCAGCCCTTCACCCATGGTGACGTAGGTATAGGAGTAGCTGGATCCCGAGACGGGTACGGCCCCTGCCATTTCCGCGTATGAAAGGGCTGAGAGCATGGCCGCAACGCCTGCTATAACGAAAGAAATCCAAATGGCGGGGCCGGCAATGGGTACAGCATCGCCCAGAACGACGAAAATTCCAGTTCCCAGAGTGGCGCCCACACTGATCATCGTCAGTTGAACCAGGCTCAAGCTCCGCTTAAGACCGGTTGTCTGAGTGTCTGATTCCTTTTTCAGCATGTGCAGCGGTTTGCGGGCTTTCACCTGCTGGATGAGGCTCAACCCCGTCTGGGGCGGCCGTGTGCCACGTGTTGGAGAATTCTCCATTATTGCCTTTCAATCTTTTGGAGGTGCGCACCCGGCTGCAGGACGCACTGATGCGCGCTGCGGGGGCGGGGCGGTTGCTTCATCATGAATGGCATCGGGGAGCCAACGCGCAGGAGTCGTCTTCGACCCTGAGCCTGCCTAGGCAGACCGCGCAAGCCAATCTCAGTCATTCATGGTTGAAGCCGTTCCTGTTCGAGCTTTCAGTCCCCGCCTCGGTGCGGGTGCCTCTCGAGCCTAGTTTTTACTTAACTGTGAGCGGCATCACCGTAAGCTGGAGTGAGCCATACGCCTGCAGGCTCTCCCCGAGGCGCAGGAAAAATACTTCATCTTGAGGCCGGCCGCGCTTTATCGTACGGGAGCCATCGAAATGTTGGGCGTATAACCCACTCCGGGACCGACGCGGCTGTCCATAAGAAATTCTCGGCCTTTGCAGGCGAATTCGTGGCCACGGTGCGGTCCTTCTTATGGCCGATTGCTCATATTTTCGGGAACCGTAGCGTTACCACAACGTTCCCAAGAACGGACATATATGTGCCTAGAGAAAGTGCAAATCATGCAGAAGAGAACTGGCTTGGCCCTAGTTCTGGCCGCATCCATCGCGTTGTCTGTCGCCTCTTGTTCAACGTCCGAGCAGGTCGGAGGAACATCGTCTCCCGAGAGCCTCAATCCTGCCAACGTCAGTCAGGACGAGCAGATCGCGGCGAGCGTTCCCGCTGATATCAGGGCTGACGGCACCCTGACCGTGGCGACCGATCCTACCTATGCTCCGGCGGAGTTTCTTGGCGGCGCCGACGGCCAAACGCCCATGGGCTTCGATATCGACATAGCCAACGCCGTCGCCGCGCGCATGGGTTTGAAGGCGGAATTCCAGAACGCCGACTTTGCCAACATTCTCCCTTCGCTCGGCCCGAAGTATGACCTGGGCGTGTCATCCTTCACTGTGACGTCCACGAGGTTGAAGGCCGTCAACTTCGTTAGCTACCTCGCCGGTGGCACGCAGTGGGTGGTGCAGAAAGACAACCCGAAGAAAGTTGACAGCAAGAATGCGTGCGGCTTGAAGGTAGGGGTCGAAACAGGAACTCTCCAGGAGAGCGCCGTCAGAAAGCAATCCGATGACTGCGTCGCCAGCGGCAAGCCTGCCATTGAGGTACTTACCCTCACCAACCAGACGGATGTCACAACACGCCTCATCAATGGAGGCCTCGACTCGTTCGTGGCCATGTCGGCCGCTGCCGGATACGCCGTGTCCGAAACCGGCGATCGGCTTGAAACCCTCGGGGACGCCGTGGACCCGAGCCTTGTCGGAATCGCAGTCGCCAAGGACAACGAACCGCTGGCTACCGCCGTGGCAGCCGCGGTCAACAGCCTCATCGCCGACGGGACTTACGAGAAAATCCTTAAGTCCTGGGGCCAGGAAAAGACCGCTGTGGACAAAGCCGAAGTGAACCCGGCCACCAACCTCGAGTAGTCCGGGGCCGGCACGGTGCAGGAGCCGGATACGTCAGCAGTACGCTGATGTATCCGGCCTTTCGGCGCCGTTCGGCAGTGCTGGGGGTGGGGTGTCATCCACAGGTTCCGGTTCCACCAGCAGGGTCGTATCATCGGCGGACAGCAGCCGTCGACCTGCCCCATCGTCCAGCCACACCCACAGCAGGGTGCCATCGGGCATGACAACATCGATGATGCCCCTTCTGAAAGCTCCGTTCAGATGGAAACTCACCCGCTGGCCAGATCGGTACAGAAGCGATTCTTCGGCCTCACCGGCGTGAAATGGCGGCGTCCAAAAGAGCTTCCCGGACGGGTCGACAACGATGCGTTTGGTGGTCGGTTCTTCGGTAACCGCTGTCAATTGATGGCCGTTGAAGGTCGCGGCTAGGTGTGCTGGTTGTTGTCGATCCGTCATGTGTCGGTCCCTGACTCGGCATAGATTCTTGCGGATGCCATTGATTTCCCGGAGTTCCCTGCGTCGGCGCAGGGGACAGAGACCCACGAGCCAAGTCAGCTCTGATGCGCAGAGCAGACCCGTCTGACTTGGTGCTGTCCGCTGACCAACGGCAGGTCGCCGGTGCTGAGGCTTCCATTGGGAAATGTAATTCCCCGGTTAGGACACCTGCGCACAGCATCACGTATCGTGGGGCTTCGCTGACTTGTCAGCGGCAATGCCGCATTGGAGCTGATCGTTGTTGACGCCGCATCGAACACCGAGGCTTACCGGGGGCCTTCGAGTGCTTCCCTGAAAAGCCGGATGAGCGCTTGCGGCCTGGACCCGGGCCGCTCCTTGGAGGTCAGTGCGATGATGTTTCGACTCATCTCCAAGCCGTCGACGCGGACGCGGACCAGGCCTTCTGCGCGTTGAAGTGAGAGTTCGGGAAGGAAAGCGCCGCCCATGCCGGCCCCGACCAAGGCCGCTGTGGCATTGAAATCATCACTGACACCTACGACGCGGGGCCGGAAGTTATGGCTTCGTAGGTGCTGTTCGATGACGATCCCGTCGCTGCCGCCGGGGTACTGCATGATCCACGGCCTGGATGAGAGATCATGCACGCTCATGAGCGTCTTGGAGGCGATCCCCCACGTAGCGGGAATGACCACCTTGAAGGAGTCCTCGGCTATGTGGTCCCTGGCGATACTCGGCGGCCAGGGCGGGCTGGAGTCTCCGAGTTGGAACACGAAAGCTACATCAAGTCCGCCAGACCTGAGTTCATCGGCAGTCTCCCAAGGCTCGGCTACGGACACGCGCAGGTCCACCCCTGTTTCCTCCCAGTCCGGATGCCGCAACACCAAGGGCAGGATCCTTGCTGCAAGGCTGGGAAATATCCCCACCCGCAACAGGTCCTTACCTGCGCCCTGAACCGCCCGGGAACTGGTAATCATGACGTCCACCCCGGCCAGGATACGTGCGGCCTGCTTGGCCAGCGCGAAGGCTTCCTCCGTGGGCGTGACGCTCCTGGCGTGGCGCGTGAACAGCCGCACTCCTGTCTCCTGCTCGAGTGCCAGCATCTGCTGCGAGACATTCGAGGGCGAGTAACCGACCTCTTCTGCGGCGGCAGCGAAGGAGCTTGTCTTCATGACAGCGAGCAGTGTTTGCAGTTGGCTGGAACTGATGGCCATGATCTCTCCCTTAGCGTCGCTGTCCCTATCTTGTCCTGTTTCGCCGGCCCGGTCCCACTCTCTGACCCCAAATCTACTCGCAGGCCCCGAAGCGGGTCGCACGGCCCCGGGGAGAGGCTCTTGCGCTGAATCGGCGAAGTCTGAACCATGCAACACGGAGAGCCGATTGTGCACCCAGTCCCGTGATTCTTGGGGGCTCGTAGAGTCCCGCATGAGCTGAGCCTCGGAATCTCTTATGCTCGACGGACTCTTCAATTAGTTCCGCTGTCTTCGCTGTAGCGTCGGTACTCACCCGAGCGTTATCCCTTGAAAGGAATGGCATGTCCACGACCACACGTTCCGCCGCCGTGACGTTGTCCGCCACCGAACTGCGTGAGCTTCCCGCATGGTTGGCCCTGAAGCAGGCCGCTACAGATTTCCAGCTCATCCAAGCCCGGGACGGGTCCGTGCCGGAGCCGCAGGACAAGGTAACAGCCAAAAAGCTGTCCGCGACGATCCGGAAGTCCCTCGCAGAACTGGCTCCGCAGTTTTCCCACGACGCAGAGTACCTGGAACGGCTGCAGGACGATTTTGCAGGCTGGGAGAAAGCCGGTTTCGAAGTGCCCGACTTCCTTGACGCTCTTCAGGCTTTCCAGCCTCAGCAGCACAGGGCCGACGGTCTGCGTCACCTGGTGGTCTTCCCGATGTACACGCAGAACGGCAGCAGCAACCGTTTCGTGGAGGCAGTTCTGATTGAAGTTGTTTGGCCGGAGTTCATCGACGAACTCGAAACCGGGGAGTACTCAAACGCCCTCTTCCTGCCGATCCGGTTCATCGACTTCACCCCCGGATACGACACCAACTCGGCAGTGCTCTTCCCCGAATCCGTCGCCGTCCGCGAGACACCGCAGTTCACCTGGGGTGCCATCTTCGCCGACCGTGAAGCGGCAAGGTTCCGGCGCGTCCTCCGCTCAGCAGCCGACATCACCCGGCTGGATTTGCCCGAAGACGCTGCAAGCCTGCTGGATGACCAGCACCTGACCGAGTCCACCTTCGTGATGTGGGACCTGATCCATGACCGGACGCACATGCGCGGGGACCTTCCCTTCGACCCGTTCATGATCAAGCAGCGAATGCCCTTCTTCCTTTACACCCTCGAAGAGCTGCGCTGCGACCTCACCGCGTTCCGCGAGTCTGTAAGGATCGAAAAGGACGAGAACGCTTCTCCGGAAGCGCGCAAACATGCCAAGCTCGTCCAGTACGCTGTGATCTTCGACAGGATCTTCAGGTTCGCCATGACCGGCAGCCGCGTTCGCAATTATGACGGGCTCGGTGGCCAGCTGCTGTTCGCCTGGATGCACCAGCACCACGTTCTGCACTGGACGGACACCAAACTGACCATCGACTGGGATGGTGCCGCCCAGGTCGTCATCGCCCTCGGGCAGGAAATCGAAGACCTGTACTGGCGTTCAATCGATCGTCCCAAAACAGCCCACTGGCTGGCTGCCTACGAATTGATCTCGGCGACCGTAACGCCTCACCCGGCCTCAATCTGGGCCAAGGGCCCTGAAGCGCTGCCCCTGGAGGGCCCGCCGCGGGGTCTGACTGATCTGGTTCTCGACGACGAGTTCCCGCACTCAATGTTCTACGAGGCACTCGAGAAGAAAATCAGGGACGTCATCTCCTCCACCTCCGGCATCACGGGCCAAACAGCGCAGACGACATCCGAAGAGACTGCTGCATGAGCGCCCCTATCATGACCCGGACCGCCCTGAACATTGTGGTTGCCGGCTCCACGAGCGCCGCTGGCCGGGCCGTCGTGAAGTCACTGGCAGGGCAAGGGGCCAGGATCGCGGCCGTGGACGTCAACGAAGCCGGGGTTGCAGCCCTCGCCATGGAGTACCCGGAAGTGACACCGTACGTCTGCAATCTGGCGGACCCTGCGGAGGTCGACACCTTCGCCCGGACTGTCCGCGCGGACGTCGGCCCTGTCGATGGGCTGATCCATCTCGTTGGTGGATGGCGTGGCGGGGATGGCATCACTGGCCAGCAGGATCAGGACTGGGACGTTCTGCACACCAGTGTGCTCACAACGCTCCGGAATACTTCCCGGGCTTTCTACGAGGATCTTGAATCGTCTGACAAAGGGCGTCTGGCGATCGTCTCCTCTGTGACGGCACAGAAACCGACCGCTGGTGGCGCCGCCTATTCTGCGATCAAGGCAGCCTCCGAGGCCTGGGTCTTGGGTGTCGCCGACGGCTTCCACCAGAGCCAAACAGGCAACAAGGCAGAACCCGTCGGACAGAAGTCAGCGGCAGTGGTCTTCGTCGTCAAGGCACTGGTCGATGACGCCATGCGTGAGGCTGCGCCACACCGTGCCTTCCCCGGCTACACCGATGTGCAGGAACTTGCCGAACACGTCACGGCACTCTTTGACGCGGATGCCGGGAGCTTGAACGGGACCCGGCAGCACCTGATCTAGCCGCTGGCCGGTACTCGGAAGGACATCCATGTCAGTTACAGAACTCACCACAGCCCTTCACCCGGGCCGGCCCCTGCATGATGCCGGTCTGCGCAACTTTGCCTCAGACAACTATGCCGGGGCGCACCCGGAAGTGCTGGCAGCTTTGATCCAAGCCAACGAGGGCCACCAGCCCGCCTACGGAGAGGACGTTTACACCGAGCGTCTCCAGCACGTCATGCGGCAGCATTTCGGGCCAGAAGTCCAGGCCTTCCCTGTGTTCAACGGCACCGGGGCGAACGTCCTGGCGCTGCAGTCCATGCTGCCCCGCTGGGGAGCAGTTATCTGCGCCGCTTCAGCCCATATCAACACCGATGAGAACGGGGCCCCCGAGCGGATCGGTGGGCTGAAGTTGTTGCCGGTACCTACCAGTGACGGCAAACTCACCCCCGAACTGATCGAACAGGAAGCGTGGGGTTGGGGTGATGAACACCGGGCCCAGCCCCTTGCGGTGTCCATCACGCAAACGACCGAATTCGGTACGGCCTACCAGGCCGGGGAGATCAAGGAAATCGCTGATTTCGTCCATGAGCGGGGAATGCTGCTGCATCTGGACGGCGCACGCTTGTCCAATGCCGCCGCCCACCTGCAGCGTCCCTTCCACGACTTCACCACCGCAGCCGGAGTCGACGTGCTCTCCCTGGGCGGGACGAAGAACGGGATGGTCTTTGGGGAAGCAGTTGTCGTCCTCAATCCGGATGCCGTCGCGGGCGTCAAGTACCTGCGGAAACTGAACATGCAGCTGGCATCAAAAATGCGATTCGTTTCGGCGCAGCTCATCGCCCTTTACGAATCGGACCTTTGGTACCGGTCAGCTGCGCAAGCCAACGCCATGGCCGCGCGGCTGCGCGCAGGAGTGGAGGGCAACCCGGCCGTGCACCTGTCCCAGTCAACGCAGGCTAACGCTGTTCTGGCCGTCCTGCCACCGGGGGCAGCCGAAACACTGCGGCAACGGTACAGGTTCTACGACTGGGATCCGGCACGCGGAGAAGTACGGTGGATGACAGCTTTCGACACCACCCCTGCTGACATCGACGACTTCCTCGTCGCCATTAATGCAGCAGTCGGAGGTCATCAAGAAACCGTATAGGCACCTGTCCCCCACCGCGGTGCAAATCCAACGCTGAAGCCCACGGCCGTAAACCGGCCGCGGGCTTCAGCGTTTAATGTCGATCGCTCCCCTGCGTCCACAGGAATGATGCCTGACTGTGTCTTTGCTCGGCCCTAAGGGCATTCGCTGCCCGGGTGGCCAAGTCCGAACCAGGCTATGTCGGCTCAACGGACGTGGGGTACGACACAGGCGGCAGCCGAGACTGGCCGTCGCCCGGTTGCCAACAGGGGCTGGCGGAAATCGGGTCAGGAGTTACTGTCCTCGCCGGTGGTGTTGCGAAGACCCATGAGCGTAATGAGTTCCCACGCCGTGTGTGCTGCGGCCAGACCGGTGACGCCTGCATGGTCGTACGCCGGCGCGACTTCGACAACGTCTGCGCCAACGATGTTCAATCCTCGCAGCTGCCGAAGGACGGCGAAGAATTCCCGGGTGTTGATGCCGGCCACCTCCGGGGTCCCAGTGCCTGGTGCATGGGCAGGGTCGAGAACGTCAATGTCCACGGAGATGTACACGGGCCCCGTGCCGAGACGGCCGCGTACCTGCTCGACGATGCTGGGAATCGAACGTTCCTGGAATTCTTCGCTGCGGACGATCTCGAACCCGGCTTGACGGTCGTCGTCCAGCTCGCTTGGATCGTAGACTCCGCCGCGGATGCCTACGTGCTGGCATCGATTCAGATCCATCAGTCCTTCTTCGGCCGCGCGACGGAAGGGGGAGCCGTGCCAGATTGATTCTCCGTGCAATACGTCCCAGGTGTCCAAGTGGGCATCGAAGTGAAGCACGGCCAGCGGTCCATGCTGCGCCGCAGCCGCCCTCAGCAACGGCAAAGCGATCGTGTGGTCACCACCAAGTGCCATGATCCGGGTGCCTTGGGATGTCAGCTTTTCCGCTCCCGCCTGGATCGACGTGACAGCCCGTTCGATTCCGTACGGTCCGACAGGGATGTCGCCGGCGTCGACGACCTGCTGGTCACGGAACGGGTAGGCATCGTGGATCTGGTGGTACGGATGCAGCTGGCGGGAATTTTCGCGGATGTGGGCCGGACCAAACCGCGCTCCGGGCCGGAAGCTCGTGCCGGAATCGAACGGGATGCCCAACACGGCAACATCTGCCCGCTGGACTTCTTCCAACCGGGGCAGCAGGGCGAACGTCGCGATTCCTGCATACCGGGGCGCCTCGGGGTCGTGTCGTTGTCCAACGATGTCTGACGTGCTCGCCATTGGTTTCCTCTCTTCTTCAAGCCACGGCGCCCGTCACTGGTTGTGACCAGGAATCAACCGCCGGGCATGCTGCTGAATCGTGGCACGCCTGAAAGGAACATCGCTTCCTATCCCCGCAATTTCTGAGGCTGAACCCAGCCCTGAGCCGTCGAGGCTCAGAAAACCTAAGGCTTACGTGAGTTGAGCCACATTCTTTTTATGGTTGGGATCAGGCAATAGGCAGGCCTCCGGCCCGGCCCGTTACTACGCGATATGTACCCTCTTAACTAAGGCAGAGCATGATTCCATCCCATAGGCCCTTCGGTACGGTTCCGGCCATCCACGCGCTGAGCGTACCGGCGATAGCGCCTTGCATGACAGCGCCCCTGGCCGGTTCAGCCATCGCCGTTCGCGCGGACCGCCACCAACAACAATCCGTATCCTCCCCCCATCACGATACGGAGGACGCGGCGTGAGAACCCAGACAGCTGAAACCACCGCGCCCGAGGGGATCAAGGCGCCGACTCTGATCGACGCAATTCCCGTACGGCACCCTGGACGGTGGGTAGGTGCGGGGATCCTCGTTCTCCTCGTGGCGCTGATCGGCCAAAACCTTGCAACAAATCCCCAATTCCATTGGGATACTGTCGGGCTGTACCTCCTGGACATCAACGTGATCCGTGGCGTGGGGTGGACGCTGTTACTCACGGTTCTGTCCATGGCTTTGGCCGTAGGCTTGGCCATACTGTTGGCGTTCATGCGCCAATCAGACAACCCGATCTTCCGGTGGACCTCGTGGTTCTGGGTCTGGTTTTTCCGCGGAACTCCCGTATACACGCAACTCATCTTCTGGGGGCTCGTCGCCGTCCTCTACCCCAAAATCGCAGTCGGCGTACCCTTCGGACCGGAGCTGTTCAGCTTCACCACCCAGGACGTCCTCACAGCCTTCTGGGCGGCAGTCCTCGGACTCGGACTCAACGAATCCGCGTACCTCGCTGAAATCTTCCGAGCAGGTTTGAAATCCGTGGACAAGGGGCAGATGGAAGCGGCAGAAGCCCTGGGCATGAGGAAAGGGAAGATCATGTGGCGCATCATCCTTCCCCAAGCGATGCGCGTCATCGTGCCGCCGACAGGCAACGAAACCATTGGCATGCTCAAAACGACGTCGCTTGTCCTGGCCGTTCCTTTCACCCTTGACCTGACGTTTGTCACCAACTCGCTCGCTAACCGCACCTACCTTCCTATTCCGCTGCTCATCGTCTCCGCCGCCTGGTACCTCTTCATCACCAGCCTCCTCATGGTCGGCCAGCACTTCATCGAGAAGCACTACGGCAAAGGCATCGACAACCTCGCACCCGCCGCAGTGAATCCTGCGGCACTGAAAGCAGCGAAAGCCGTCACTGCGGCTAAAACCAACGAGATCCCGGAGGAGAGCGGACGATGAGTTCAGCCACCACCGACACCAATCTGTCACCGGCTCCGACAACCAGTCCCTTGGTAAGAATTGAGGGACTGCACAAGTACTACGGGCACCACCACGTGCTCCAAGGCATTGACATGACCGTCAACGAAGGCGAGGTCGCAGTTCTTATCGGCCCCTCGGGCTCAGGGAAGTCAACACTGCTCCGCTGCATCAACCAACTTGAAACCATCAGTGCCGGCCGAATCTACGTCGACGATGAACTTGTCGGATACAAAGACAAGGCCGGCCGGCTCCATGAGCTGAACGTCAAGGACATCGCACGCCAACGCCGCAACATCGGCATGGTCTTCCAGCGCTTCAACCTATTCGGACACAAAACCGCGCTGGAGAACGTCATCGAAGCGCCAGTCCACGTCAAGGGTCAGCCCAGAATTACCGCGAAGCGCAAGGCTTTGGAACTTCTGGACCGGGTCGGGCTGGCCTCGCGAGCCGATTACTACCCCGCTCAGCTCTCCGGCGGCCAGCAGCAACGAGTAGCCATCGCCAGGGCACTAGCCATGGAACCCGAACTGATGCTGTTCGATGAACCCACTTCAGCCCTGGATCCCGAACTCGTAGGCGACGTCCTGACGGTCATGAAAGACCTGGCAAAGTCCGGAATGACAATGGTCGTCGTCACCCACGAGATTGGCTTTGCCCGGGAAGTTGGCGACACCCTGACCTTCATGGACGGCGGCGTGGTCGTCGAATCCGGCGACCCCAGGGACGTCATCGCAAACCCCCAACAGGAACGCACGATCAACTTCCTCAGCAAAGTACTCTGAACCCGCGCTTGAGCTGACGCTGACCCCAGTGACAATCCATGTGATCCCGGCGTAGAGCCGGGATCACATGGGCCATCTACCGCAGCCGCAACCCGACGCGCATCATCCCAACGCTTACTACGACTTGTTACTAACAAGGCATGCCGCGGGACGCTGTGCACGATTTAGCGGCGCGACCTGGCTTCCACCGTCGACATGGCTGACAGCACGGGACCCAAAAAGGCCACCACATATTTGGAGACGAATGACCCACGAAACACTGGATGCCGGCGCAACGCTGCCCGCTGAAGCCATCGACGCCATTGAGCGGGCCGCCACGGCCGCCCACCCGCACGAGGAACTGTTCTCCGCGCGGGCCGCCAACATCAAGCAATCCGCCGTCCGCGATGTCTTCGACATCTCCATGCGGCCCGGCCTTGTCTCACTCGCCGGGGGCAACCCCTACCTGCAGTCGCTGCCGTTGGAGAAGCTCGGCCAGACCGCAGCCCGCATCATCGCCGAGGAAGGCATGACGGCCCTGCAGTACGGCGGCGGCCAGGGCACCGAAGAGCTCCGTGCCCAGATCTGCGACATCATGGCGGCAGAGGGCATCACCGACGCTGATCCCGGCAATGTGGTCATCACCGCCGGCTCACAGTCGGCACAGGATGTGGCCACCAAGGTCTTCTGCAACCCCGGCGATGTGGTCCTGGTGGAAAACCCCACCTACGTGGGGGCCTTGAACACGTTCGAGGCATACCAAGTCGAGGTGGCACCGATCGACATGGACGACGACGGCCTGGTACCTGAGCTTCTTGAGGCCAGGATCGCGGCGCTCCAGTCAGAGGGAAAGAACATCAAATTCCTCTACACGATCCCCAACTTCAACAACCCCTCCGGGATCACCCTGGCCGCCGAACGCAGGCAACGGATCGTCGATATATGCCGGGACGCGAACATCATTGTCCTGGAGGACAACCCCTACGGACTCCTGCGTTTCGATGGCCATCCCATCGCCCCGATGCGCGCGGCCAACCCGGACGATGTCATCTACCTCGGCTCCTTCTCCAAGATCTTCGCTCCCGGCCTCCGGATCGGCTGGGCACTGGTTCCCGCGCACCTGCAGCGCCGCTTCTACCTGGCCTCCGAAGCCGTGACGCTCTGCCCGCCGCCACTGAACCAGATGATCGTCTCGGCATATCTCCGCGACTATGACTGGAAAAGCCAGATCGATACGTACCGCACGCTGTACGCGGAGCGGTGCGAGGCCCTGCTCTCAGCGCTGGATGAGTACATGCCCGCCGGGCTTACATGGACCCGCCCCGACGGCGGCTTCTTCGTCTGGGTCACCCTCCCCCACGGCGTGGACACGTACCCCTTGCTCGCAAAAGCAATCGACGCCGGCGTCGTCTTCATCCCCGGAGCAGCCTTCTCCCCCGCCGACGGCCCCTCCAACAAGCTCCGCCTGGCCTTCAGCGCAGTGCCCCCGGAAACCATAGCCGAAGGCGTTCGCCGACTGACCACGGTCATCGCAGATTCAATCCAAACTGCGGACCCGAAAATAGTCCTACCTCTACGTTAAGTGCCTCTCACAGCAAGAAGACACTGATCTCATAATCAACCCCGCACCCAGCAGGGGAGACACAAGCGCCAACAGGAAGTCACACCCAGGCCCCTCCCGGCACACCAAGGGGAGGAATGGACCGTCGAATAAGGACAATGAAAGTGCATGAGAGTATCAATTTCAAGGGGGAAGCCGCAGCCATCGAGCCCCGGCTGATCGCCTTGCGACGAGAGTTGCACCAAGTACCTGAGATAGGCAATGACCTCCCCCAAACGCAAGCCCTCGTCCTGCAAGCACTCAACGGTCTGCCATTGGAAATACACACAGGTCTTTCACTGACCTCCGTGGTGGCCGTACTGCGAGGTCGTGGCCAAGTGCCCACCGATACCCGCCGGCCAACGGTACTCTTGCGCGGAGACATGGACGGACTGCCCCTCACTGAAGAAACCGACCTTCCGTTCGCCTCTACGAACGGATTCATGCACGCCTGCGGCCACGACTTGCACACCGCCGGCCTTATCGGTGCCGCGTTACTTCTGTCCGCGCATTTGGACGACATTCCCGGAGACGTGGTCTTCATGTTCCAACCAGGAGAAGAAGGCCCGGGAGGGGCCGAACCAATGATCGCCGAAGGGGTGCTGGAGGTCACAGGCCAACGTCCCGATGCCGTATACGGTCTCCATGTCGTCGCCCACAAAACCGCCGGAGAATTCTCCATTCGGCCGAAAACCATCATGGCCGGCGTCGGGGAACTGGAAATTACCGTGACCGGCCGTGGTGGGCACGGTGCCGAGCCGCACAAGAGTATGGATCCGGTACCTGTAGCCTGCGAGATCGTGCTGGCCTTACAAAGCTACCTCTCGCGGCGCGTCAATGTCTTCGACCCCGTTGTCATCACCGTCGGTGAAATCCATGCCGGATCGGCAGTCAATATCATCCCGGATTCGGCCACACTCAAAGGCTCTGTCAGGGTTCTCTCCGACGCCGCATTCGATCAGATCGCAAGAGACCTACCCTTGCTGTCAGACGGTATCGCCCAAGCTCATGGGTGCCTCGCTGACACGAGAGTAGAAAAGTTCTATCCGCCCACGGTTAACGATCCTGACGAGACAGCCTTCGTCGTGCAGGAGCTGACAGCCATGTACGGACCAGACAGGGTAAAAATCCTGGAACATCCCTGGATGGCTTCCGAGGACTTTTCCCTGTTGCTCCAGCAGGTGCCGGGAGCCTTCATTCTTCTTGGGGCCAACCCGGGCCAGCTGGCGAAAGAACCACTAACCAACCACTCCCCCGAGGTCGTGTTTGATGACGTGGTCTTGGCGGACGCGGCAGCGATTCTGGCACAGTTGGCATACGACCGAGTCGTCTCCTACATCCGACCGACATCGGGAGTTACGACGCTCTGATCGAATTCCCCCACAGCTGCAGCCATTGATCACCTTGAGGCACTGACAAAGGTATCCGAATACTTACGAACCGAGCTACGCCAGGGGCTGGACGAACTAACCCAACGCATACCCCCACCCCGCGCAGAAGAGACATGACGCTCCTAAGCGCAGTCAGTAACCACCGATGGATTCCGAGATGCAGCACCTGTCGAGGATCCACCGGAATTCGGTCGTGACGGACGCCTGAATCCGCGTGCTTGACTCATGTGCGCTAGCTCGGGACACGTCCCAAGTGTGCGCCTAATTGACAAGGGAGCCTGGCAACTTGCAGAGCAAGCGTTGCAGGTCGCCCGCACACTGCAGATGCAGGCCCCAGTCATTCTCGGCGGTGGTCTCATCATGAACCAACCGCTCCTGCAATAAAGCGTCTCCGCCCACCTTGGAGTTCACGGTGTCACTGACGTCCGGGTTCTAGCAACAGAACCAGTCTTCGGCGTCTCGTACCTGGCCAAATCAAAGGATGACCGCAGTCGAGTCGGCCCGGAGACATCCTGAAGCTGAAGCGAAAGGCTTCGTGGACCCAGAGAATCGCATAAGTTGTCTACCACTACTGCTCGCGGAGCTGCCCAAATGACTCCCGACTTCCAACCATGAGCAATCCCGGGCTCGCCTCGCACCAGCACCTCTGGCTGGTGGTGGTCAGTGCTGCCCTCTGACCTTTCGTCTTGGCCCCGTTTGGGCTGGTCCAGGACGTACGTAGCTGCCATCGGCTAGCTCCCGTGGTGCTGTTCACCGCGGGGTGGCATCGCCACCCCGGGTGATGCTTCTATGATGATGCAGTTCAGCGCGAACGGTGTCTTCGTAGGCTCGGGTCTTCAGGTCCGGCAACGCAGCCCAGCGGGCCGCCGCCGGCGTCAAGGTCATCTCGTTGGACGACAATCCCGCTGTCATCGCCAAACAACGTCGATGTTATCCCCCAGAACGCGGACGGTAACAGCGCAAAATGCTGGCTGATGGATGCGTCAGCCAGCCCCTGACACCGAGAGCAGCAAGGCGTCGCCCTGGCCGCCTCCCCCGCACAGAGCAACTGCGGCGTTTCCCCCGCCTCGGCTCAGCAGTTCATGGACGGCTGCCACGACAACCCGGGCTCCAGACGCCCCGATGGGGTGGCCCAAGGCGATGGCTCCCCCATTTGGGTTGACCTTTTCGAGATCGACGCCGAGTATCCCTGCCGAATGGAGCGACACGGAGGCAAAGGCTTCGTTGATTTCAATGAAGTCGAGGTCCTCAACCTCCCAGCCTTCACGATCCAAGGCCTTCCGTATGGCCTTGGCCGGTTTGTCCGGAAGTGAGGTGTCAGGCCCTGCGATCTGCCCGTGGGAGCGGACCGTCGCCAGGATATTTAGGCCGTGCGCTTCTGCGTAACTCCTTGTGGTCAGGACTACTGCCGCAGCCCCATCGTTGAGCGGTGAGGCATTGCCTGCAGTCACCGTTCCTGCGGGGGAAAACGCGGGCTTGAGCTTGCCGAGTACTTCTGCTGTTGTTCCGGCGCGCACACCTTCATCTACTGCCACATGGATGTCTGCACCGCGGTGCTGGGGAACGACTACGGGGATTATTTGGGATTCAAATCGGCCAGTGGTTTGGGCGGTGGCTGCCCTCTGGTGCGACAGGGCAGCGACCTGGTCCTGAGCGGAGCGGGAGAGGTGAAGTTCTTCGTTAACGGCGTCGGTGGCAAGCCCCATGGATTCTCCGGTGAAGGCATCAGTGAGCCCGTCGCACGCGGCCGAGTCAGTCAGGACACTGTCGCCGTACATGGTGCCTGCACGCGAGCCGGCAAGGACATGCGGAGCGTTACTCATCGACTCCTGGCCGCCGGCGACAACGACGTCAGCTTCACCCAGGCGCAGCTGCCGCGCGCCTTCGATAATGGCTGACAGACCCGACAGGCATACCTTGTTGACCGTGATGGCGGGAGTGTCCAGCGGGATGCCGGCTGCGGCAGCGGCTTGGCGGGCGGGGTTCTGACCACTGCCGGCCTGCAGGACGTGGCCCATGATCACCGCGTCGACCCGGGTGGCGTCCAGGTTGGCATGGCGTAGTGCTCCCCGGATGGCAGTGCTGCCGAGTTCGACGGCAGAGAGAGCGGCGAGTTGGCCCATGAGGCGACCTTGCGGGGTTCTGGCCGCTCCTACGATGACGACATCCGTGTTGTTCATACTGTCTCCTTGGTGAGGGTGTCGATGGGGCGGAACCTTGTGCCGGTCTCGCGGTCGAGAAGGGGCGTTAGGCCGCCGGTGTGGAAGGGGAAGTTCGCACCGAGAATCATGCAAAGGTCAATTTGTTCCGGGCCAGCGACGAGCGATTCCTTCAGCATCAGCGATGTCTCCTCTGCCATGGCCCCCATGATCCGGGTCCGTACCAGCTCAGCGGAGACGGGTGCCGGGTCGGGCAGGAACGCCGCTGCTGATGCAGTGATGTGGCCGTGTTCGTCCAGGTAGCCGGGCAGTCCGGCGGCGACGATGGCTTTGAGGCTGGTGCTGGAGGTGAACCGCTCCGGATACGCATCGTGCATGGTGTCACCGATGTGCTGTTGAACGGCTGGGCCAATGAACTGCAGGAGCTGCAGAGGAGTCATGGGCAATCCCACGGGGTCCAGCGCGTGATCGACCGTGTACGGGTCGGCTCCTTCGTCGATGAATTGCAGGGCCTCGCTGATCAGGCGGGTCAGCAGCCGGTTCACGACGAATCCGGGTTTGTCTTTCACGAGTACGGGTACCTTGTTGAGATCGTTCGCCAGGGTCAGTGCTGTAGCGGCCGCTGCCGGGTCCGTGCCGGGGAGGGTGATGAGTTCGACGAGCTGGAGACGGTCAACGGGGTTGAAAAAGTGGAAGCCGACCAGTCTTTCGGGATGGGTGAGACCGGCAGCGATGTCGGCTATTGACAGCGATGAGGTGTTGGTCAGCAGAATCGCCTCGGGGCTGACCACTTCTTCTACTTGTGCGAAGACTTCACGCTTGACGCCCAGTTCCTCGAAGACTGCCTCAATCACCAGGTCGCGGTCGGCAAATGCTGCTTTGTCGGTGGCGCCCCGCACCAGGCCACAGATTTCCTGTGCTTCAACGGCACTGAGCAGCCCGCGGGCCACCAGCTTGTCAGTTTGCTGTCCGATCCATTCCAGGGCCGAGTCAATCCGGGTAGTAGAAACGTCAGTGAGCAGCACGGGAACGCGCAGTTGGCTGGCAAAGAGGAGAGCCAATTGGCTGGCCATCCGGCCTGCCCCGACCACACCGACGGTGCGGATCGACCTGGGCTGTGCCGTGCCCGCCCCGGATACGGCGGTCTGCTTTGCCGCGGCCCCGGTGATGGTTAGGGCGTACCGGCTGGCACCGGCCGGGAAGGAGAGCAGCAGCTCACCGAACGCACGCACCTCCTCCTGCTGGCTGGCCGGTGTGGGGCCGGTCGCCAAGTTCTCAGCTGCGGCCTCGATCAGGCCCAAGGCCCGGTACGGGGCGGGCGCGGCGCCTCTGAGTCGCTTGTCCAGTGACTTCCGCACCGACTGCAGCGCAGCGGGATCGTGAACCGCTGCTGGCTTGGCCTTGGGTCCTTCCTGTCCGGAAACGATGTCTGCGGCCCAGCGCAGTGACGCGTCCAGGAAGTCATCGTCGGGGAACACAGCGTCCACCAGACCGATGGACAAAGCTTCTGGGGCCGACAGGGTCCTGCCGTTGAGGGCATCGGAAACGATCAGCTTCGCGGCCGCGGTTGTACCGAGCGCTGCGGTGGCCAGCGGTATGCCTCCCCACCCGGGGATGAGACCGAGCCGGACTTCAGGCAATCCCAAGGCAGGTACCGATGCCGCCGCCGTCCGGTAGTCGGCGTGGAGTGCAAGCTCGAGGCCGCCACCAAGGGCTGTGCCGTTGAGAAAAGCGAACGTTGGCACGTTGAGGGCGCGTAACTGGCCAAGGACCTCAAGGCCTGTGGCGGCGACTTCATCGGCTTCAGCAACGGTGGTGGCAAGTGCCATTTGTTTGAGGTCGGCACCTGCGCAGAAGGTTCTGCCAACGCCGGTGATGGCTAGGGCGTCTGTTTCCTCCAGATCCACCGCGGTCAGTGCTGCGGAGAGGTTACTCAGGGATGCCGGACCCAAAGTCACGGGCCGTCGGCTGCCGTTGTCGAGGGTAAGCAGTGCGATGCGGACATCGTTGTGGACATGGTGGGAGATCCGGACGTGGGTGATGGTCTCGTCGGTCATTGGGCTCCTAGGGACAAGATGGTGGCGGGCAGGCTTGATCCGTTTCGTGCCGCGCTGAGTAGGGCAGTTGGCGATGACTGGCATTTATATGGGAGCCGGGTGGGGCGGGCCACCGATCAGCTCATGGTGAGAATGACTTTGCCCATGGTGCCGGGGGCGTCGAGCAGGCGGTGCGCGGCCGCGGCTTCGGTGACGGGGACGTAGGCGTGGACAACGGGCTTGACGGCTTTGTCCGCGATCATCGGCCACAGGTGCTTTGTCACGTCCCGGACGATGGCGGCTTTTCCCGATTCGCCGTGAACGGGGCGGCCGCGCAGGCCTGCTGCGTGGATCGTGCCGCGTTTTGCCATCAAGCGGGCAAGGTGCAGCTCGCCTCGGGCGCCGCCCTGGAAACCGAGGACAGCGATTCGTCCGTCCGCGGCCAGGGCGGAGATGTTCTTGTCCAGGTAGGAGGAACCCATGATGTCGAGGATGACGTCAGCTCCATGGCCGCCGGTTTGCTCCCCCAGCGCAGCGACAAAGTCGGTCGTCTTGTAGTTGATGGTGATGTCGGCCCCCAGGGTTCGACAAGCCTCAAGCTTCTCTTCGGTCCCGGCAGTGACCGCGACCCGGGCCCCCAGTGCTTTGGCCACTTGGATCGCATGGGTTCCGATGCCGCTCCCGCCGCCGTGGACAAGGAAGGTTTCACCGGCGGTCAGCTTGGCGAAGGTGGCGACGTTTGACCACACGGTACAGGCCGCTTCGGGCAGGGCCGCGGCCTCTTCCAAACCCACACCGTCCGGAATGGGAAGAAGCTGTTCAATAGGAACGGCAACTCGTTGGGCGTAGCCGCCTCCAGTGAGCAGCGCGCATACGCGGTCGCCGATTTCCCACCCGGTGACGCCGGAGCCGAGCTGGGAAATTGTTCCGGAGCATTCCAAGCCAATAATGAGGCTCGCGCCTGCAGGAGGCGGGTAGTTCCCTTGGCGTTGGTGCAGATCAGCCCGGTTCACTCCGGCGGCGGCGACATCGATGATCACCTCTCCTGTCCCGGGGACGGGGTCCGGCGCCGGGGCCCATTCCATGTTTTCGGGCTCCCCGGGGTTCTTTACTGAGATGGCGTACATCGCGGTCTACTTCCCGCCGGCGGATGCGATGGTGCCAAGCGGCAGTTGGTTCTTGGCGATTTTTCCGACTGCCGTGCGGGGTAGCGCGCTCAACCTGGCGTACTCCCGAGGAATTTTGTAGCCTGCCAGATGCTGGCGGCAGTGGGCGTCCAGTTCCTCATCGGTGACGGTCAGGCCGGGTTCCAGGGTGATGAACGCGACGATCTTTTCTCCCCGGTATTCGTCGTCCCTGCCGACGACCGCCGTTTCGAGCATGCCTGGGAATTTCGCCAGGATCTGTTCGACCTCGGCCGGGTAGACGTTGAATCCGCTTGTGACGATCATTTCCTTCTTCCGACCCACGATGAAGAAGTAGCCGTCTTCGTCCATTCGTGCGAGGTCCCCTGTCAGCAGCCAGCCGTCACGAAGGGTCTCGGCCGTTTGTTCCGGACGGTTCCAGTACCCCTTCATGATCTGCGGGCCGCGAACGATCATTTCTCCGATTTCACCGACAGGTAGTTCGTGGACGCCGTCACCGCTTTGATTGATGACCCGGACCTCTGTCAGGGGCAATGGAATGCCGATGCTGCCCACCTTACGGTCGGCGTACAGGGGGTTCAGGTGTGTTGACGGGGATGCTTCGCTGATGCCGAAGCCTTCAATGATGCGGCCGCCGCTGTTGTGTTCGAACTGTTTGATTTGCTCCAGGGGGAACCCGGCGCCGGCGCTGTTGAAAATAGCCACTTGGTCCAGCCCGCTGGTGTTGACGCCGGGGTCGCGGTTCAACGCGGTGTACATCGTGGGGACGCCGCTGAAGACGTAGGGTTTCTCGTCCCGGATGGTGGCCAGCATCTGGGCCGGCCGGAAGTCCTGGATGAGAAGCTGGTTCATGCCTGAGCGAACTGCAAGGAGGGTGACCGCTGTCAGGGCGAAGACGTGGCACATCGGCAGCACGTTCACCGTCTTGGCCCCCACAGGTACATCGAGCAGGCCGTACGTGACCGCGTAGCGTTGCTCGACATTGGCGATGAGGTTCCGGTGGGTGAGCATGACACCCTTGGCGGCGCCGGTCGTACCACCGGTGTACTGCAACACTGCCACGTCGGCAGGTTCAGCTGCTGACTGCAGGGGCCCGGTGCCCAGAAACTGCTCCAGGTCCGAGAAGGCAGTGCCGGGGTGGTCATCGCCTCCCTGGACGGTGTCGACTCGGATGAGCCGTCGGCCGAGGAAGCCCGGTTCCTCCGGTGAGCAGCGGCTCACCGTTTCGTCGGTGGCGATGACCAGGTCAGCGCCGGAGTCGTCGAGGATGCGGCGGATTTCTTCGGCCGGGTAGCGGTTGTTGATTTGGACGACGATGCCCTGAGCCAGGGTCACACCGAATATTGCGGTCACGTACTCCGGACGGTTCGGCAGCACGATGGCCACTCTGTCACCCGGACGAAGTCCGTTCTGGATGAGGAGCTTCGCGAATGCGTGGGCCTGTTGGTGAAGCTCCTCGAAGGTCCATGTGCGGCCTTCGAACGTCATGGCAGTACGGTCTGAGTATCGTGCCCGGGACTCAGCGAGCATGTCACCCAGAGTTACATCCGGGGTGGAGTGCATCTGTTGCACGGAGGGCGGGTATAGCTTCGTCCAAGGCTGGTCATGGGACGGGGACATCGGTACTTCCTTCTTGCCTAAGTAGTGTGCCGGGAGGGCCGGTATCGTGCGGTTTTTAAGAGGGGGTGCTGGCTTGGTCTTCCGGCGTTTGCGCCGGCAGCCCAGCCTTTACACGCAGGTCGGCCAGTCGCTGCTTCAAACTCGCCGCATCCCGCTCCGGATTGACGAGGAACAGCGTCAGCACACCACCTGCGAGGATCGCCACTCCGAAGATCTGGTACGACAGTGAGAAGCCTTCGAGTGAGGTTGCCGCGTTTTCGACCAGAATTCCGACCAAGCTTGGCGCGATGAGGCCGGAAAGGTTTTGCAGCGCCAGGAAGATGCCGATGGTGCTGGAGAGCTGGGCGACCGGAACAATCTGGGAGATGACGGCATTCATCATCGGCAGGGCAACGCTCATGCAGCCGTAGCCCAGGATCAGGACGGCGACCACGACAACCGGAACACCGAACAGCGGCAGGCAGGCCAGGGCGATACCGCCGATGAGCAGGAAGCCGGCGGTGGTGACCGCCAGGACCTTTCCTGACGATGGGCGCTTGCTGGCGATCCGGTCGGTGACAAACGTGGCACCGTACATGAGGATCACCGAGGCAATGCTGGGCAGACCGAACATCAGCCCGGATTCGAGGCGCGAATATCCCAACCCCTTCTCGAAGTACGACGGCAGCCAGGTGATTGTCGCCGAGACGACGCCGTACACGGCGAAGGTCGCGAAGAGTGCACCCAGGAACGACTTGGTGAGCAGGATATGGCGGAGGGGAATTTTCACCACGGGGGCCGCAGGTGCGGCCTCAGCAATCTGCTCGCTGCGCGACTGACGCCTTGCTTTGGCGTAGGGTCCTTCCTTGCCGATGAAGAGCCAGACGGCACACCATACGAAGCTGGCCATGGCCATGGTGATGAAGCCTGCACGCCACCCCCAAGTGACGACGACCACGGCCAGGGCCGGGGCTGCGAAGATCTTGGCGAACGAAGAGCCAGAGGTGACCAGGGCTGCAGGGAAGCCTCTCTTGGCGGGGGCAAACCACTGGAACACGGCCGTACTGGCCATGGCGGTGGCAGGACCTTCAAAGGCTCCCAACGCGATGCGGGAGAAAAGCAGGACTGCGAAGGTGCCGCTGATGAGGACCGGGAATTGGACCACTCCCCAGAGGGCGGCCAAGGTGAAGAGGATCCATCGCACTTGGAACCTGTCGCCCAGGAAGCCGACCATGGCTCCGCTGACGCTGAACAGGAAAAAGAAAGCACTTCCAGCGAACCCGATCTGGCTTGGGGTCAGACCGAACTCGTCCATGAGCGGCTGGGCGACGATGCCGATGAGGGCTTTATCAGCCCAGTTCAGCGTTGCGAAGAGTACGACCATTGTCGTGACCGTCCAGGCTCGGAGGCCTGAGCGTTGCGCGGCGGCCGGAGCGGCGGTGATGGGGGCTTGGGGGACAACCATTGGATTTCCTCGTCGATGAAGAATGGAGCCGAGTGGCGAAAGCGCCTGGCGAACTAGCGCTGCTAGTTAAAGCTTACAGAAGCATTATGTGCGTGTGAAGCGGCTCACGCAAGTTATTCCCGCGGATAGGGAAATCTTGAAGGTGAGGACTCTATGGCAAGGTATAACCCATGGGACGCCCTAGAACTCCTGCCTTATCGCCGCAGCGCATCGTCGCCGAAGCCACCGCCCTCATCGACGAGGAAGGCCTCGCCGCACTGACGACGCGGCGTCTTGCCGCGCGGCTCGGCATCAAAGGACCCTCGATCTACAACCACTTCGCCACCATGGACGCCGTGGCCGATGCGGTCATCAACTCACTGCTGGAGACCGTGGATACGACCATCTTTGAGTCGGTCGGCTGGCGCGCCGCCCTTCCCGTCTGGGCGAAGAGCTACTGGGGCGTACTCCAGCGCCACCCCGGGATTGTGCCGCTTATGGCGCGGGGCCCCGGCACCCGGTCGGCGCAGTTGCGTCTGGCCGACGCCTTTTACGGGTCGCTGGTGGACGGCGGGTGGCCGCCCCGCCAGGCAACCGAAGTAGCCATCGCTGTCCGCAACTTCATTGCAGGTTCAGCGCTCGGCTCGTACAGCGCGGGGTTCGCTGAGGGCCGCGATTTTTATGCGGAAGAGTTTCCCCATTTGCAGGATGCGTACCGCCTTCCCGAGCGGCAGGCGCTTCTCGACCTCGCCGCTTTCGAACGTGGCCTCACGTGCATGATCGACGGCCTCGTTTTGCACTACGCCACTGACATCGCAAGCGTGTCCAAACGCGGAACAGCCCCACAGGAGTAGCCTCCACCGGCGACGGCCTTACTCGGCCGGGAGCTCAACAGGCCTAGATTTAACTAGCGCTGATAGTTTATGGTGGTCCTGACCCCACAAACGGCGAGGTCGAACCTCCCCAGGATCAAAGGAGCTCCCAAATGACGTACGACTACGTTCTTTACGAAGTTGAAGGCCCGGTCGCCACCATCTGGCAGAACCGCCCCCAGCAGCGCAACGCCCAGAATGAGCAGATGCTCGACGAGCTCAACGATGCTGTCCTGCGCGCCGGAGCCGACCCGGAAATCCGGGCCGTCGTCCTCAGCGGCAAAGGCGGGCACTTCTCCGCCGGCCACGACCTGAAGGAAGGCCAGATCAAGCGGCAGGACTTCACGCCCGAGGAGCGGTGGGCCTATGAGACCCGCTCCTACATGGACTACTGCCTGAACATCTACAACCTTCCCAAACCCACCATTGCCCGCGTCGAGGGCGCATGCATCGCAGGTGCGTTCATGGTCGCCAACATGTGCGACATGATCGTCGCCTCGGAAGAGGCATTCTTTGCAGACCCTGTCCTGCACACCATGGCAGTCGCCGCTGTCGAAGTCCTGGTTCACCCTTGGGTCATGGGCAGCCGCAAAGCACGTGAATTCCTGTTCACCGGCGAGCCCATGCCCGCCAAGGACGCCCTTGAATGCGGCATGGTCAACCGGGTGGTGCCTGCGACGGAACTTGATGACGCCGTGCACACGCTCGCTCACCGGGTGGCCCAGGCTCCCCCGTTCGCCACCGCCGTCCTGAAAAAGTCCCTGAACCGGACCCAGGAAACACAAGGCTTCAATGTGGCGTTGAGCGCTCACTTCGATGCGCACCAGCTGACCCACTTCAGCCACGAAGCTGCGCGGGGGAAGGCCGATGGCGGCTTCTCCAACTCCATCACCCGCAACAAGGTCGGAGCCTCGGTCCGCTAGGCCAAACCGGACGAATCGATTGACCGAAAGAAGAATTCCAATGACACCTTTGTACATTGAAGCGTTACCTACCGACGACCGGGTCGTCACGCGGCATCGGGTGGGCCACGTCTACCTCATGGGCCTGAACCGTGTCTCCAAGCGAAATGCCTTCGACCTGGAGATGCGCGCCGAACTCGCCATGGCCTACGCGGAAATGGAGCAGGACGAAAACATCCGCGCCGGCGTCTTCTACGCCCACGGGGACCACTTCACCGGCGGCCTGGACATGGCAAAGGTGGGCAACGCCCTCCGCGAAGGACGCGGCGGCATCCCCGAAGGGGGAATCGACCCCAGGCAGCTCTCAGGCCCGCAACGTCGCAAGCCTGTCGTCAGCGCAGTACAGGGATGGTGCCTCACGCTCGGAATCGAGCTTCTGCTGGCCACCGACATCCGGGTCGCTTCGGAGGACGCAAAGTTCTCCCAGATGGAAGTCAGCCGCGGCATCTTCCCCTTCGGCGGAGCCACCATCAGGTTCCCCCGGGAAGTCGGCTGGGGCAACGCCATGCGGTACATGCTCACCGGCGATACCTTCGACGCCGCTGAAGCCCTGCGCATCGGCGTAGTCCAGGAAGTAGTTCCGACCGGCCAGCAACTCCAACGGGCCTATGAACTGGCAGAACGCATCTCCCAACAAGCTCCCTTGGGTATCTCCACAACACTGCAATCGGCACGCCGGGCCCAACGCGAAGGCGAACAGGCAGCCGCCAAGGAACTGATACCGGAAATGCTCCAACTTCTGGACACCAGCGACGGTGCCGAAGGGGTTGCCTCCTTCCTCGAACGCCGCCCCGCGGTCTTCACCGGCCGCTAGGACACTTCCCTGCGGCAAAACCACCTCTGCCGCACGAGACAAAGGACCACCATGGACACCCAATCCATCGACACCGACTACTTCCTCCTTGAAGCCAACCTCACCGACGAGGACCGCGCCCTGCAGAAACAGATACGCGCCTTCGTCGACACCGAGGTCCTGCCGATCATCAACGACTACTGGGAACGTGCCGAATTTCCCCACGAGCTCGTCGACAAATTCGCAGCCCTCGGCATCGTCGGAACCACCATCGACGGCTACGGCTGTCCCGGGCTCAGCCCCACCGCGGCCGGGCTGATCGCCATGGAACTGGGCCGCGGCGACGGCTCGATGAACACCTTCTTCGGCGTTCACTCCGGACTGGCCATGGGCAGCGTGCACATCCTCGGTAGCGAAGAACAAAAGCAGCGATGGCTTCCACCCATGTCCCGGATGGAAAAGATCGGCGCTTTCGCCCTCACCGAACCGGACCACGGCTCCGACTCAGTGGCACTGGAAACATCAGCCCGGCTCGACGGAGACCACTACGTTCTCAACGGCGCCAAGCGCTGGATCGGCAACGCAAGCTTCGCCGACATCATCGTCATCTGGGCCAGAGACGAAGCCGACGGACAGGTCAAGGCCTTCATCCTGGAGAAGAATCCCGACGGTACCTACCCCGACGGTTACGAAGCCGAGGTCATTACCGGCAAGATCGGCAAACGTGCCATCCTCCAGGCAGATATTAAGCTCTCGGACCTCCGGATTCCCGTCGGGAACCTTCTGGCGGAAGCCACCTCGTTCCGGGATGCAACACGTGTTCTGACCGCCACCCGGAACAGCGCATCCTGGGAATCTGTGGGCCACGCCATGGCAGCGTACGAAGCAGCCGCACACCACGCCCTCACCAGGGTCCAATTCGGCAAGCCGTTGGGGAGCTTCCAGCTCATTCAGAACAAACTGGCCAATATGCTCTCCGAGCTGACCGCAATGCAGCTGATGTGCTTCAGAATCGCCGAACTGGCCGAGACAGGCCGCCTCTCAGGCAATATGGCCTCTCTGGCCAAAATGCACACTGCCAAGAAGGCCCGATGGATATGCGCCGAAGCGCGGGACATGCTCGGTGGCAACGGACTGCTGCTGGACCGACACGTCGCCCGACACATGACCGATATGGAAGTTGTTTCCACCTACGAGGGAACAGACTCCATCCAGTCGCTCCTCGTCGGCCGCGACATCACGGGTATCTCCGCGTTCAAGTGAGTTGCCGCGGGTGAACACCCGGAGTTCCCGGAAGTGGCAACCCGACCCAGGCAGGCCGTGCCCTGCCAACGCTGGCGGCCCAAACCACAACCGGCATGGTCCACCCCATAGGCGGTAGTCACGCGTTCGGACCCGTTCCCTATAACTTGACCCACGCGAGGGCCGTCATCTGATGGCCCTCGCGTGGGTCAAGGCATCTCTCGGCAAGGTTCCTAGCACCCGTCAGTAGGCCGTCCGTAGACGGCGCCCAGCACGTTTCAGGCCCGCCGTGCGCCAGCACCCTGCTGGCCGATGAGCTAGACGTTGAGACCCGCACTCTTCAACCCATGTGCCCGGTGCGTGTGGTTCAACATCTCACGCAGCAGGGTTATCCGGCAGGCCGCAAAGGCCACAACCCCTCTCAGGCATCATTGTTAGGCAACCTCACAGACTTGCGTTGCTAGTTTAATTCGCCAAAGGTGCTTCTCCGCGGTGAGCGCTCGAGCAAAAAGTTTCCTACTAGCGGCGGATCTCCTTCCGGGCCCATGTGATCTGAGCTACACTTATAACTAGCAGCGATAGTTGGTCTTATCTCAGGCTCTGCTGCTGGCCTTCCCCAACGCGGCACAAGCTGCTGCATCACTCTCCCCCGTCGCGCCAAGTGTTTCTCCGCTGCGCGAAGCATCGTAAACAAGAAAAGGAGGTAGAACAGTGTCCTTGACAACTGGCCGTCACGACGGCGCAGGCAAGTCCGACGGGCAACGCCGCCCGACTGACATAGAAGCACCGCTCGTAGTGAAAAAAGTCGCGAAGAGGCGACGCGGAACACCGAAGTGGGCTGTTCCCGTAGCCATTGCACTGACCCTTGCCCTGTACTGGGTCGTGTCCTTGAGCTTTGACGCGTACATCTTTCCGCCGCTGACGGATGTACTGGAGCAAGTTTGGAAGATCCTCGTCGGACAGCCGCAGAACATCGCGGTCACCCTACTGCGGTACGGAGCTGCACTCTTCCTGGCAATCATCGCAGGGTGGGCGTTAGGACTCCTCATGGGTGCCTACCGCCGAATTTTCGGTCCGCTCATGGGTGCCTTCACGTCAATAATTCAAGCCGTTCCTGCGATCTCCTGGATCCTTCTGGCGGTGCTGTGGATGTCCTCGGTGGAGGTCCGCATCGGGTTTATCACCTTCATGATCTCGGTGCCGTTCTTCATCATCGCTGTCTATGAAGGTATCCGGGACATGGACAAGGACGTCCTGGAGGCAGTCGAGCAGTTCCGGCCCAGCAAATTCCAGACCCTACGCATACTCTTGTTGCCCCAATCCCTCGTGAGCCTCATGACAGCGATGCGTTCGACCGCGGCCATGACCTTGAAGATCATGGTGCTGGCCGAACTGCTGGGTGCCAATAACGGCATCGGCCGTTCCATGGGCACCGCGCAGGCTAATTTCCAAATCGATGTGGTGTTCGCATGGACCGTCATCCTTATCGCGGCAAACTTTGCCGTCATCAAACTGATCGACCTACTGGAACGCGCACTGCTGCGCTGGCGTACGGAGGCTGTAGTCCGATGAACACCAACAACAAAGTCATTGTGGACTTTGAGTCGGTCCATCACGAGTTCAACGGAGTGCCGGCGGTGGAGAACCTCACACTCAAGGTCACCGAGGGCGAGAGGCTTGCGATTCTGGGCAGGACCGGCGCCGGGAAATCAACCCTTCTGAATCTCTTGATCGGGAACCTCAACCCCACCAGCGGCACCGTTCGCATTGCGGGCAAAGACCCATACCTTCAGCACAACGAACTGCGCTCCTTGATCGGAATGGCCTTCCAGACGCCGCGACTGCTCCCCTGGCGCCGAGCCGCGGATAACGTGGCTGTCGGTCAGGAAATCCTACGCATCCCCAAGGCAGACCGCATGGAAACTGCCCGCCGGTGGCTTGACAAGATGCATTTGTCAGACTCCTACGAGAAGTTCCCGAGTCAGCTCTCCGGCGGCATGCGCCAACGCGTCTCCCTGGCCCGCGCCTTCGCCATCGATCCCGCACTGATCTTGCTGGATGAGAGCTTCTCGGCCTTGGACGAAGTCACTGCCCGCACGCTCCGGGAGGACTTCGTCGAATTGGCCGAGCAGGAACAGAAGACCGCTCTCATCGTGACCCACAACATCGAAGAAGCCTTCGCTATCGCCACCCGCGTCATCGTGCTGGGACGACCGGCCAAGATCCTCGCCGAGTTCCACACGGCCTCGGAACCGAAAATCGGAACAACCGAGTTCACCGAGCTTCGCCAGAATGTCCGCACCCTGCTGACCTCTGCCCAAGGCGGAATCTCCGCCCGGGGATAACCCTCTCCTCCCTCGCATCAAGAAAGCTTTGACATGAATACTATGACTGGCCGGAAGGCCCTGGCTCTGGGATTGCTCGTACCGCTCCTGGCCCTGACCGCCTGCGGCGGGGACACCACAACCGGCGGCGGGACCCAGAAGACCATCACCATCGGGACATACGGCAGTGGCACTACCGCCCTTGCCACCAACGTCCCGGCTGAGTTTCTGGAGAAGAACGAACAGATCCAGGCCGACCACAACATCAAGGTGGTCTCGGAAGAGTACAGCGACCTCCAAACCCTGTACACGGATGTGACAATCGGACGTATCGATGTGGCCATCGGCGGCCCTTCCATCATCGCCTCAAATGCCAGCACTGGTGCTCCACTCGCGGTGGGTGGAACCGTCGCGAGGTCGACGAACTCCGTAATGAGCGCAGGAAAACCATGGACCAAGGAAGAGATCAAGGGCAGCCGTATCGTCGCCCAGACGAGTTCGGGCAGCTGGAAGGCCGTCCAGACTCGTATCAGTTCCAACTTCGGTCTTGAGCCCGGGCGCGACTACGAGCTCATCAACTCCGAAAGCACTGCCGCGGCCGCAATCCAAGCAGCCACCGGAAAGGCAGACTACGCCATCGTGCGCGCTGAACAGATTCTGATTGCCCAACAACAGTTCCCGAACCTGAAAGTCGTCGCCAACCCGGAGGACCTTGGCCTGGTCGCCGGTCGGGCAGACTGGGGCTACGTACTTATCGTGAATACGAAAAAGATCGATCTGGAGTCCTCTGACCGGTTGACCCGCGCCATCGGGGACACCACCGAATGGATGAAGCAGCACCCCGATGACGTCGAACAATTCGCGGTCAGCAAGGGACAGACTCCAGGGGTTACAAAACAGTTCCTGACGTCAGGGGATGTTAACTACGACGTTCAAACCCTCGATGAGGCCCGTGACGACATGAAGCTTGAGTTCGAAGCACTGCTCAAGAGCGGAGTAATCAAGGAAGCTCCTCCCAGCAGTGTCTACGGCGAGAAATAGCAAAGCCCAGAACCAGACGCCGGCAGGAGCCCCGCTCCGACCCTTGCCCTATGGGCCAAGCACTACCAAAAACCCAGACTGGTAAGTGTTATCCGGCAGGGCTTAGTCAACAGTGCGGGTGGGCGTCCTTCAACGAGAAGAACGCCCACCGGTTTCACGGTCGATCGAATTGTTTCATCGACTTTCTTTAGCTCAGGCAAGGGGTCCCTCTGAGCCGGAGGGCGCACTTCACTCATCGTCAATCCTTTGCTCCGGACATCAGAACTTCCAACAACCAGTTCTCGAGGCCGCCGACGGCAGGAGAGCGCCGCTGTCGATGAGCGATCCGGCTTTGCACTCTAAGAAGTCGCTTGCCCATCAACAAGCTCGTGTTAAGTGTCTAACCAATAGGCCCGATGCGATCAGGCCGCGAGGAACTCGTTGACTTCGGCTGCGAACTCAGAGGGGTACTGAAACAGGAACCCATGGCCTGCATCGGGATAAATTGTTACCCGCGAGTCAGGGATGAGGCCAGCGAGCAGGTGCGAATTCGAAGTGGGCACCATCAGGTCGTTGGAACCGTTGGCTACCAGGGTCGGCTGCTCGATAGCGTTCAAGCGCTGGAGGCGTCCATGGTCAGGAACGCCCCATGACGAAATCGCTTCTGCCTGATTGTCCCGGGTTGCAAGGTCTACCTCCTTGTCCCGTCCGTCGGTGCGGCTAAAGATGCGGCCAAGGTACTCCACGCCCTTAGCCTTGCTGGTTTCAGTGTCAGCGAAGAACAAGAACAGCAGGTCCTCGCCTGCAGGGGAGTCGCTATAGGCGTGTTCCTTCACCTCTGCGGTAAACTCGTGCATTTTACGCCCTCCCTCCGGACCGGTTCCGGCCAGCACGAGGCGACGAACCATGTAGGGTCGGCG
The DNA here is from genome assembly GCF_029873575.1 of Paenarthrobacter sp. OM7. Taxonomy (NCBI): domain Bacteria; kingdom Bacillati; phylum Actinomycetota; class Actinomycetes; order Micrococcales; family Micrococcaceae; genus Paenarthrobacter; species Paenarthrobacter sp. OM7. Next base: position 23,768 of record NZ_CP123580.1, on the reverse strand, counting down.
CAGGGCGACTTCCTGAGCGACGAAACCGCCGAGGGAGAACCCGAACAAGTCGACTCGCTTGAGACCGAGTGCGTCGATAAATGTCGCTACATCGGTCGCCATGCCAGCGACAGAACTGCGCGGGATGCCTGTCGATCCGCCGACGCCTGCTGCGTCGACGAGGATGATTTCGCGCTCGGCCGCAATTGCGTCGACGAGTGCGGGATCCCAGTTGTCGAGGTTGCCGCGGAAGTGCTGTAGGAAGACGACTGGGATACCCGTTGGTTTTCCGTAGCGCCGGTAGCTATAGCTCACACCGTCAGCGCCTGTGATCTGCTGGTTCTCCGCAGTTAGATTAGACATACTTTCTCCTTATTAGACCGGTCGACTAGTGACCGGAGGTGTTGGTGGCGACAGGAGTGCCGTCAGGTTCTAGGTCAGCAGTGATTGCTGAATGATCTGGCGAGCCTCTAGGACGGGATCGGATGACTGGCTGAGCTTTGCGCGGGCGACTGCCCCCTCCAGCAGGGAAATGATGCTTGAAGCCAGCAGTTCCGGGCTTGTCGCGGCTGTCAGCTCCCCCGCCGATCGTGCTTTTGTGATGGTGTCAGCCAGGCTGATCTGCCACTGGTGGAGTGCAGCGTCGACTGCCTCGGCCACGGCGTTGTCAATCGGCCGCATCTCGGTCGAGAAGTTTCCCAGCAGGCAGCCCCGCTGGCACTCCCCCGCCTCGGTCAGGCTCAGGACTTGATCGATATGGTTGTGGATTCGACGCAGAGGTGACGCATCAGAGGTGGCGAGAAGTGCTACATCGGTCATGGATGTGTACTTCTCAACGACCGCCAGCGCCAGTGCGCTCTTGCTGGGAAAGAAGTGGTAGAACGACCCTTTGGGAACGCCCGCAGCGGCTGTGATATCGGTGATGCCAGTACTGGCGAATCCCTCAGTATGAAACAGCTCCAAGGCTGTCCGCAAGATATGCTCTTTCGTATCGCTACCCATATCGACCTTCCATTCTCTCCGAGAATAGACCGGTCGACTAGACATAGCAATGTGAGAGTCATCACGAGTCCGTGGACCGTCGAGGCTTTCGGGGAGGACGGGATCCTTCCAGAAAGCCTCGACGCGTGGCGAGATGTCAGGACTGCACCTGGCTCGTTGCATGGTCCGTGGAGAGAGTGACGTCTTTCCAGGCTCTGATTTCGTCGTCCATCTCCGAGCGTGACGCCTGGACGAGTTGCAGCGCATCCGACCCGAGTATCAGATGCCCGGGCGGGGTGGAGGATGCGATGAGCGTAAGGAGGGCTTGCCCTGCTTTGGCGGGGTCTCCAAGTTGCATACCACTGCGCGATTGGCGCTCTTCCCGGATGGGGGCCATCAGTTCGTCGTAGTCGGATATCGTCCGGTCGACACGATGCATGGAGCTGCCGGCCCAGTTGGTGCGGAACGCGCCAGGTTCCACAGCAGTGACATGAATCCCAAATCCAGCTACCTCTTGGCGAAGGGTAGCTGCGATGCCTTCTACTGCGAATTTGCTGCCGTGGTAGTAGGCAAGTCCGGGGAAAGCCCGGAGCCCGCCCATGGAGGTGATGAAAATGATCTGACCCGAGCGCCGGTGCCGCAGATGGGGCAGGACGGCTTTGGTGACAGCAACGACGCCGAATACGTTGACGGCGAACTGCTGGTAGAGCTCCTCCAGAGCGGATTCCTCGAGGGTCCCTTCCACTCCGTACCCAGCGTTGTTCACGAGGACATCGATCGCGCCGATCGATTCCTCAATGTCGGTAACCAGCGCCGGAATGGCATCGGTGTCGGTGACATCCAGCAACCGGCCGAAGGACCGGCCTGGAGCCAGGCATTCGAACTCCAGGCGTTGCTTCTCGTTGCGGAGGGTTCCGACGACGCGGTGGCCGGCGTTGAGTGCATCCTGCGCAAATGCACGGCCAAGGCCGGTGCTGACGCCGGTGATGAAGATGAGCTTGCTCATGGTTCTCCTTTTAGGTGTGGGCTTCGAGCCCGCTAGGTTTCTTCGGTCGCATTCCTCCGGGGCTGGGCAGCGCTAGCGGCATGGCCTGCAGGACTCTGAATTCATACAGCCAGCACCAGCTGCCGCCCCAGGGGGTGTGGGCTTCAAGCGCTGCGGGCCTGGCGGGCAGCAGGTTCGAGTAGGTCTTCAAGGCCGATTCGTGCGAGGAACTGGGCGCGAATGCGGTCGGCGACCATGGAAACTTCCTCGGAACCATCGTTGGCCGGATCGACGTGTGTGCGGAAAGGACGCTGGCCGGCTGGCAAGGCGACGATGCGTGCGATTTCATCGGCTACCCAGCTCGCATCGGCGTCTGCGGGGGCGAGAGCGGCTAGCTTCTCACCTACACCGGCAAGCACCCCCGGGTACAGCACCTCGTATTCGGCAACGATGCCTTGGTCCTCGGGGGAGCCAGCGGTCGCGAAGTGGTTGGTTCCCGAGGTGAAGGAACCCGGTACGACAATGCTGGTCTCCACCCCGAACCGGGCGACTTCCGCCGCGTAGGAAACAGCCAGGGCGTCCATTGCTGCTTTCGCCGCGAAGTATGGACCAAGGTACGGTGGTGTTCCACCGCGGGAGCTGCTGCTACCAACCCACAACAGCAAGCCTTGCCTGCGGGTGCGGAGGTAGGGAAGTGCTGCTCGGTTCAGTCGCTGCGCGCTGAGAACGTTGACGTCATAGACTTCGGCGAGCTGTTCGGGCGTGAAGGCCTCGGTGGGCCCGCTGACCATATGGCCGACATTGTGTACGATGGCATCGATCTTGTCCTGTTCATGAATGACGCGTCGCACGCCGGCGTCGATAAATGCCTGGGCAGAGGAATCCAGTTCCAATGGCAGCAACTGCACACCGTGTTCCTGGGCGAAGCGAGTTGCCTCGGCGGCACGGGAGGCATTGCGTCCGTTGATACCGCGCATACCCGCGTACACGGTGTTGCCGGCCAGAGCCAGTGCGCGGGCCGACAAAGCCCCAAAGCCGCTCCCTGCACCGCTGATGATAATGACGTTTGACATGATGGTTCTTCCTGTTCGTTAGAGGTGAGTGATCTGCCGCTGGGCGTTCGGTGATGCCCGGGCTCGGATAAACTTGCAGATTAGATAACGCCACCATTGACATACACGGTCTGGCCGTTGACCCAGCGGGCAGGCCCGGCAAGGAACGAGACGGCCTCGGCAATGTCGGCCGGGGTCCCGAGTCGCTGCAGGGGTGCCATATTCGATAGGTTGTTGACGGTCTCCTCCGACTTTCCGTTCAGAAACAGGGGCGTTGCCGTGGGGCCAGGGGCGACGGCGTTGACGGTGACGTCACGACCCCGCAGTTCGCGGGCGAGAATGAGTGACACGGCATCCACGGCACCCTTCGTGGCGGCATATGCCGAGTAGCTGGGCAGGGCAATTTTCACCACGGACGAGGAGAAGTTGATGATCGCTCCGCCGTTCCTGACCTTTCGGGCGGCCAGCTGGTCCACCACGAAGGTTCCACGGATATTCGTGCGCAGAAGCGCATCGAGCTGAGTGAGGTCGAAATCGATCAGAGGCGCGAGCATCATCCGGCCTGCGGTATGGACGACAACGTCGACGCCGCCGAAAGTTTCTTCGATGGCCGCGAAAGCGGAAGCCATGTCCGCTTCGTCAGCTACATCGCCGCGGACCAGCATCGCGTTGCCGCCTGTTGCGGTGATGGTATCGACCACCTCCTGAGCATCGTCCTTGTTGCCGGCGTAGTGCACTGCGACCGCCAGTCCATCCGAGGCGAGCCGCTCGGCGACAATGCGGCCGATTCCGCCGGACCCTCCGGTGACGATGGCAACGCGATTCGGGGTAAATGTTTGCATGGTGGTTCTCCTTTGTAGGGCTGATGTGTAGCAGAGGGTTGGTTGAGTGCCTGCACCGCGGGGTGCATAATCTAGAGTGCGCTGGCCGGTGTGCCGACCGCCCCGCAAAAAAGGCCGCAAATCCCCCACATCCGGCCCACTGAAGGAGGTCACGAATGACACCATCACCACAGGCAGCCCGCCGCACGATCGCGCTGTTGGTCTTCGACGGCATCAAGGTGCTCGACGTCACAGGGCCTGCCGAGGTGTTTGCCGAAGCCAACCGCATGGGCGCGAACTACAATCTGCTGTTTATCTCCCCTGACGGCCGCGACGTGTCCTCCTCCATAGGGGTTCGGTTTCCTGTGCACTGCCCCGCCTCGGAACTGGCGGAAGTAGACACGCTGCTCGTGAGCGGTGGTGATGTCTTCCCCTTCCGCCCTGTGCCGGAGGAACTCATCGATGCTTTGCTGGTACTCTCACCACGGGCCCGGCGTACAGGGTCAATCTGCACGGGCGCTTTTGTCCTTGCCGCCGCAGGGTTGCTCGAGGGACGACGGGCTACGACGCACTGGAAGCATGTCGGTACCCTTGCGAAGCTCTATCCAGAAATCTCGGTCGAGCCCGACTTGATCTTCGTGAGGGACGGCCATATATACACGTCGGCCGGTGTTTCATCCGGCATCGATCTGGCTCTGGCTCTTGTGGAGGAAGATCATGGGCCGGACCTCACGCGAGCCGTCGCCCGGTCCCTGGTCGTCTACATGCAGCGGGCGGGCGGGCAGTCCCAGTTCTCTGCATCTCTCGCAGGCCCGTCGCCGCGGACGTCCACGCTGCGCGAGGTCGTTGATTTCATCCAAGCCAATCCGGCAGTTCACCACAGCATCCCTGACCTCGCCGGTCGTGCCCACGTCAGCGCCCGGCACCTCGGCCGTCTCTTCGCGACCGAGCTCGACACCACCCCGGGCAAATACGTAGAGCTGGTACGTTTTGATGCGGCCAAGGCGCTGCTCGACGGAGGGCACTCAGTGACCGATGCCGCCGAACATGCGGGATTCGGCAACTCCGAGGCGCTGCGTCGGGCGTTCATTCACCGCTTGGGCGTATCCCCCAGCAAATACCAGCAGAGATTCCGTACGACGACGGGAAGTTGACCTGCCCTGCTCATCTGGCCGAATTTCAGGGAATCCAGTCCGGATCAGCGGGGCCTCACGCACACTCCTAGGCTGAAACTGGAACTCCCTCGACGGATTCGCCGTCGGGCACCAGATAGGAGACCCAGTCATGAGCACGACAATCGCCGGAATCACCATCCCGGACAGCGCTCTGGTGAAAGACGCCACTGAACTCGTCCGTTCAGCGACGGATGAGTTGCTGTTCAACCATTCACGCCGTGTTTTTCTTTTCGGCGCACTCCAGGGACAACGACGAGGGCTGAACCCCGACCTCGAACTTCTCTACGTCGGTGCCCTGTTCCACGATCTCGGTCTGACCTCCGCCTACGGCTCCAACAACCTCCGCTTTGAAGTTGACAGCGCCAACGCAGCCAAAGACTTCCTCCTCTCTCACGGCCTCTCCGAAGCGGACGCGATGAAGGTTTGGACAGCGATAGCCCTGCACACCACTCCAGGTGTTCCCGAATTTATGGCACCGGAGATTGCCCTCGTTACCGCCGGTGTGGAAACCGACGTTCTCGGCATAGGCTACACCGATCTCGACCAGGCGCTCATCAGCGACGTCGTAGGTGCCCATCCCCGACCCGACTTCAAACGCCGCATTCTCCAGGCTTTCAACGACGGCAATGCGCACCGACCGGACACCACCTTCGGCAACGTGAACGCTGATGTTCTGGCGCATTTCTCCTCCGACTTCATCAGGACCAACTTCGTCTCCATCATCGAACAGTCCGCTTGGCCCGAGTAGCCAACCAAGACTGGCCAGGGCGCACACCCGCAACGTGGTTAGGGCCACCCACCTGAATCACCACGCATCGACCGCCAGCGCCTTCTCGCCACACGCCTATCGGCGCGGAGGACGCTGGCATTTCACTCGCACCCATAGCAATTACCCAGACCTGACAGGACTCAGCCATGACAACGCACAACACCACAAACCTTGCACGCGGCAGCTACATTACGACCAGCATCAACCACGCGTCGCACACTAACCCTCACGGCTCATATGTCACCACATTGGACACCTCCCAGGTGCCGAAAAAAGGTGGCCACTATGTCTCAAGCGAGATCGTCCGCCCGACCACCGAAGGCAGCTACACGCAGATCTCCTGAAGCATCCTGTCGCAGACCCCGTACACGTCCATAACAGGATCATGTCCAAAAGCATCCATCCCACGGCAACACCGGCAACCTGGCAGCGCCGCACCTGCGCCGTACTCCTGGCCTAGACCGTAGGTCGTAAATCAGGCGCATCGTAATTACGGGTGCGGGAGTAGGCAGGCTCGACGGGAACTGGTCGAAGGCAACCGCATTCCTGAGACTGCCCAATGGATTGAAGCAGTGGCTTGGAGTCACCCAGCGGGTCCCGCATCGACTGGGCATGCTCGCAATGACGTCCCCGACCTCTGCATGGACTGCGCCGCCCATTTCCTTGAGCACCTCACACTCGGCGTCGCCGCCTCCGCTATCGTCCTCACCAAGGGCAAGGAACGAACTTTTTAGCGACAACGACCTATAGGCCGACGTGAGCGATCAGTATGGAGACCAGCGCTACCCGCCGACCTATCCCGAAACAAAGCGACCCCAGCATTCCACCACTAGGAGATCAGCATCATGAGCAACGAAAATGACCGTACGTACACCTCAGCACTGGATTATGGAGCAACTATGCTGGGCGGGCGGCTCGAGCCATACCTGCAGGACACACCAGGAGAGCCGCGCAACGGGGCGGACTTCAAGCGCATCGCCACGATCCAAGCTTGCAGCGATGCTTGGCCGCGCACGGAGCACCTCGATCACCGAACGCGGGCCCTCGTCTCCGTCCATGAATCTTGTTCTCGGGGCAGCTGTGCCTGGGTCGGTGGTTTACGGTCTGGTGGTTGCGGGCATGGTGGTGTGGACTTCGGTCAGTTCCGTCAGCAGGTTTGTGCAGTTCGTGCAGCGTTCCAGGTGGGTGGAGACTTGTTGATGGGTGGTTCTTTTGAGTCCGTTGCGGGTGTAGGCGCCTAGCTGTGCTGTGTAGGGCCGGCACTCTGCAGGGGTCGCGGCGGCGCGGATGTGGGATTGCAGATACGCGATCCGTAACCCTTCCCTGGCCCGGATGGCCAGGGAGGATACCGCGTTGGGGCTGATGTCCAGCAAGGCTGCTGCCGTTGCTGGCTTGAGGTTCTGAACATCGATGTACCAGAGCACTGCCTGCCACCGCGCGGGCAACAGGCCAAGGGCCTTTCTGACGGCTGCGGATTCGAATCCGGCCAGAACAGGATCCGGTTCCTGCACCACTGAGTCCAGCATGTGTGTCTCGCCGACAACCTCGGTCTGGGACGCGGCGCGGTTACGGGCATGCGCCATCCGTCCGACCACCTTGAGCAGATATGCCCGAAAGAACGTATCCGGGCCCTTCCCTTCCAGGAGCTGCTGGAAAACCGAGGAAAAGGCCTCAGCGACGAGATCATCAACATCACTGCCGTTATCGGCCTGTTTCACGGCCAGGGCCCTCGCTATCGTCGCGTGCCGGCGATACAACACCTCAAAAGCAGACCGATCCCCCGCGCGGACCCGCTCAATGAGTTCCTCATCCCCCATGGAGCCGCGATGGCCTGCTCCTGCGGAACTTGAAAAAGGTCAACTTCATGGGCTGCTCCAATCCGGCGCGCTCTGCTACACGCCGACACACATCAGTTCTTCCCCCACCCTCAACCTAACACGTGTTAGGTTAAAGAATTTTAGCCACCGGAATGTCGGTTTTGAGATCTTGCACACTGCTGCCGAACTGTTCACTCAGGGCAGGTGAACCAAAGACTCGCGGCGCGCCGCAGGTACGAGTAGATGTTTGCCGCCAGGCGTCCTGGTTCGCGCTTCATGCAGACCGGAAAGCTGCGAACGCGTGCAAGGAAGTACGTGCGGAATCAACTAGTGGAGATGCCGCAAATGGGCCCGCGTGGGAGAAGGGCAGACTACTCCTAGTAATTAGTGTCTCCGTATTGGGGATCGTGTCGCAAAACCGAAAAAAACTTTTCCGGTCCAGCCGGCCCGGATTCAGGCTTGACATTCCGAGACTTCGCGACCAAAACCCTGCAGCCCGGACTTACCTACAGCTTGCAGACGTTATTTGTGCACGCACGTTGCGCTTGTTATTCCGCTCCTCCATCAACTCAAGTTTTTTGTCCTGATCTAGAAGGATGCAAAAAACGCGGTGGGCTTCAATTCAGGACCTTCAAGGTAGTAGTCCACCGTCGTCAGTCGGCTCGTCCGTGAGACGGTGAATGCAAAATCCAGTGCGCTGCGGTCTAGCGTCTTCGTGGAGCAGTTGAGGGTCCGGAGCTCAGATTCAAGAGAGCACGTCCATCCCGCCGGGCTGCTTATGCTCCGGGGAGCAAACCACGTGCCCTCTGATAGAGAAAAGAACACTTCACCAGAACCCAGAGTGCCTTCTCCCGATATGCGGAATGCAATCTGCAGATCCATCTGAGACTTGATCGTCCCGCGTTCCGCACGGAGACGTGCGGAAACATCGGCTGGATCTTGTGGAGGAACCGGAGGGTCCGCCGTAGGGAATGGGGTGGGCGGCGATATGGAAGGACTTGGAGTTGGAGTATTCAGCGGCGCAGCAGGAGAAGGTCGTGGCTGGGGATAGGCGAGGTCGTCAGCCAATTGAGGTGGCCTTTGTTCAGCTGGAGCGCCTAGGACACGCGGAGGGTTGCTGGGAGAAACCGTGGGGGGCGACGTAGTCTCCACCGATTGGGGCTCGGGCGTGACTTCAAATTCTTCCCTGCTATTTTGCTCCGGTCCGGGTTGCGGAGCTTGGGTGTCTAGATCTGGCGTTGCGGGTGTAGACATTGGAGGCACTGGAATTGCGGGTGGTTCTGTGTCTGATCGGTCATGAACGGCGGCTGTGGTGGGTTCCCTATGAGCACTTTGCCAAGAGTTTCCCATGACGACGGCCGCCCCAAAAGTTGTCACGGAGACGGCCGCTAGGGCGGCCACAGTTTTCGCCGTTATGCCGGATATCTGTGCCGAGGCTTTGGCGGCGGATTCGACTTTGGCTCCGTCAGCGAGGCGCAGATAGCCTGTGGCGCTTAGAGAAAGGCCCGTTATGAGGGGGATGATCGCTGCTGGCAAGGCGTCGTGGACTTCAGCGAGTTCCGCCAAAAGCGCGGTGCATCTCGCGCAGCTGTCCAGGTGCCCCCTCACTTGTTGGCGGGTAGTCCGTTTCAACTTGTTGCGTGCATAGGCGCCGAGTTGCTCGGCGACTGGTCGGCAAGCATCATCTGAAACCGCGCCGCTGATGTGAAACTGAAGGTACGCGGTGCGAAGCCTTTCACGGGCGCGCAAAGCCAACGATGAGACAGCATTGGGGCTGATCCCCAAAAAAGTCGCCGCAGCGGCGGGCTTCAGGTTCTCCACGTCGACGTACCACAAGACCGCCTGCCAGCGTTCGGGGAGAGAGCTGAAAGCCTCCGCCACGGCGGCAGCTTCAAATCCAGCCAACACCGGATCTTGGACCTGGACCTCGGAATCCAAGAGATGCCACTCGGCGGTCACCTCGACCCTGGACGTTGCGCGGTTACGCGCATGAGCGAGGCGGCTGACCACCTTGATCAGGTACGCACGGAAGAACGAGTCTGGGCCCTTTCCCTCAAGGAGTTGTTGGAAGACTGCAGAGAAGGCCTCCGAAACGACATCGTCGACATCGCTTTCGTTATCTGTCTGCTTCATTGCCAATGCTCGGGCAATCCCAGCGTGTCGGCTGTATAACACGTCAAAGGCAGCGCCATCCCCTGACCGGACCCTTCCGATCAGTTCCTCGTCTCCTTCAGTCATCAATTTCATGTCTTTCCGCTCACTCATCACAGACCTCCTAGTAATAGGTGGAGGCGAAAGTCTGATCGTGTCGCAGCAAACCCAGCTTTCTGACTTCTTGGCGCAGGAAAGGCAACGTGAGTTCAGAAGTAAGCTCGTCCGTGATCCGGGCTCAAGTGGCGAGGTCTGCTATTTTGCGCCCCGGGTACGTCTTCGTTTGTAGGTACGCTCAGGCGGGCTGCTTCATCCGCGCCTTTGGCCGCCGCCGCGCACCGTCTCCGGATCAGAAGCGAGGCAAATGGTGAGAGTATCAGCAGAATAACGAGTGCGGAGGAACCCATGAGACCCGCGAGAATGACCACGCATGCCATTACGACTGTGTGTATCTCCGATTGGAGCGACAGCGCTTCATGCATGGAAGCTGCCATGTCCGTTGAGTAAATCAGGTGCGGGCCAACCCTAAATCGCATGACATCTCCGTAGATCCGAGATCATCGTGACGTACTCCTCCCGGGTTTGTGGCATCGCCCGGAACTCAATTGAAGTGCTGCACAAACCCATGGACTCGATAGTGTCCACCCGCCGCTGGAACCGGCCAAGAGACGAGAAACATGCCGGCGATCGGTTGATTAGTAGGTGTATAGCCGTTCGGTCTACGGCCGCCGCCGCATCCATGCGGTCGAACTCAATTCGGAAAGCTTCTCCGATTTCTGCCAGCAGGGTCCATTCGTGCGCCAGTGATTGGTCGCGTCTGAGTACCGAAAGGGTTGCCATGGTCCAAGAATTTCGATTCTCATCGCTGCCAAGCGAAACATCGTACAGAAGCCGTTCCAAGTGAGCGAGGGTGGCAAGGCCTGTGCGGACATCGGTGCAGCTAAACGGTTCCACACGGTCATTCTCAGCCACCCACCCCTCCACCAGTGCCTGGATCAGTCCAGGGTGAGCCGGTGCTTGGGCGATCTCGAAAAAGGCGCCAAGATCGAGCATGGTCTCACGAATGCCTACACCGTGATATGCCCTAGAGGCTCCGAGTTTGTTGGATGCAAGCTGACACTCGCCACCGTCCACATACGCTTGAAGAAAGCCATGAACTTCCGGGACAAGCCAATCGCTCGGGAACCTCCAACCAGACTCAATGCTGCGTTGATTCCATGCCGATTGCAGGTGAAGGACACTTGCGGTGCCGCGGGCCAAGGGTTTCTGAAAGCTTCTCACATGAATGAAGTGCCGTCAGACCGCCGAACGTGACGCAACCTGGCCAAAAAACTTTCAAAAGGCACCTATGACAAGTCTTCAGCGTCTGACGAGATGCGCTACGGCCAATTGTCCACGCCATTGTGGGGAGATGACTCGGTGATGCCCGTGTGCTGACTCTGCGTGGCCCCTATCCCAGAACCATCTGGTCGTCCAGCCCCGTAAAGCACCGAACCCGTGTCGCTACGAAGTTCCTCAGGCTTGGAAACTTTTGCCTGATTTTGCAACACGAACAGGGAGAACCCGCCACATATTTTGTAGCGGCATGTTTTGAAGGCTGGGGCGTTGGTGGCAGTGAGGACGGAAAATAGATGAAAGCGATGAAACCGGTTTGGTGTTCGCCGGGAACGCAAACCCGAGGTCTGGGCGTGCCAGGCCGTTGGCTGAGTGCAATTTTCCGTCGATGGGGTCGGCTCGGAATCAGCCTAGTCTTGGCGGTAGCTATAGCAGCAGGGGTCACCGGGCTCCCAACATCACCAGGTAACTTGGCAGTGGCCGCACCAGCAGCAACTGGGGCCTCTTATTGTCCTGCCGTGCCGGTGTGGGCGAATACTGGTGGAGCAGCTCCGCGGTTGATCCAGTACAGCAGCACTGGCACCCAGGTCAGCTCTGTTCCCCTGGCGCAGGCTTACGGAGACATCGCGTTCTCCAATGATGGGGCCACGCTCTACGGCATTAACTTCCAGAACGCAGCCTTTACGCCGTATATCAACACGATCAACCCAACTACCGGCGCGCAAACCAATTCCGTGCTTGTGACAGGTCCTCTCGCGCTAACGGGAATCTCCAGCGCCAACGCACTTTCTGCCCTGCCCAATGGTGACCTGCTCGTTGGCCTGTCTACCAGCAACACGATCTACGTCGTAAACCCAACGACCGGATCCAGCTCCATCTTCCCGGTCGCTTTTCCAGCCGGCATCCGCTCGGCCGGGGACTTCATCGGCCTGCCAGGAGGGGACATCCTCGCTGTTGGCACCGACGGGACGGTCAGCCACCTGTACCGGATCCGAACGGACAACACCAGGATCGAAATCGGGACCATGCCTCTCACCCTGGGGGCAGCCGCGTCAGGCGGTTCCGTATACTTCTTCGGTTCCGGCGGCACGATCTACTCACTGGCCACGGTCCCGACCACCGCCTCCACGGACCCATTGAGCGTAACAACCGTGGCAGCAACCGGTCAGAACTTCTTCGGCGGCAGCTCCATTCAAGACAACGGAACGTGCAACATAGCCCCGCCGCCGGGAGCGGGTATGACGTGTCCAACGGTGCCGGTGTGGGCGAATACTGGTGGAGCAGCTCCGCGGTTGATCCAGTACAGCAGCACTGGCACCCAGGTCAGCTCTGTTCCCCTGGCGCAGGCTTACGGAGACATCGCGTTCTCCAATGATGGGGCCACGCTCTACGGCATTAACTTCCAGAACGCAGCCTTTACGCCGTATATCAACACGATCAACCCAACTACCGGCGCGCAAACCAATTCCGTGCTTGTGACAGGTCCTCTCGCGCTAACGGGAATCTCCAGCGCCAACGCACTTTCTGCCCTGCCCAATGGTGACCTGCTCGTTGGCCTGTCTACCAGCAACACGATCTACGTCGTAAACCCAACGACCGGATCCAGCTCCATCTTCCCGGTCGCTTTTCCAGCCGGCATCCGCTCGGCCGGGGACTTCATCGGCCTGCCAGGAGGGGACATCCTCGCTGTTGGCACCGACGGGACGGTCAGCCACCTGTACCGGATCCGAACGGACAACACCAGGATCGAAATCGGGACCATGCCTCTCACCCTGGGGGCAGCCGCGTCAGGCGGTTCCGTATACTTCTTCGGTTCCGGCGGCACGATCTACTCACTGGCCACGGTCCCGACCACCGCCTCCACGGACCCATTGAGCGTAACAACCGTGGCAGCAACCGGTCAGAACTTCTTCGGCGGCAGCTCCATTCAAGACGCGGGGTACTGCGTCATTACCCCGACTACTTCCTATACGACAGCCAAGGCAGTCTCCCCCGCTGTGGGGGCCAGGCCAGGCGACGTGCTGACATACACGATCACGGTCAAGAACACGGGCGACCAACCCTACGGTCCAACAGCCGCATCGTTCACCGACGATTTGGCCGAGGTCCTAGATGACGCGACCCTCGTCCCCGGTTCTGTCACCTCAACGGCCGGGACTGCAACTCAAAATGGGACGAAGATTTCCTGGATTGGCCCCCTGGCTGTCGCTCCAGCTGCAGGTTCAACCGCCACAATCACCTATCAGCTGAAGGTCAACGCCCCACCCACGGGGAACAAGTCCTTGAAGAACGTGGTTAGTCCGACTGCCTCAGGAGGACAATGCGCAACAGCTAGCGGTTGCACCACTACAACCCCGGTCCAGATTCCGTCATTGACCATGGTCAAGAGCGTCGCCGAAACGGATCTGTTGGTCGGTCAGACGCTGCACTACTCCTTCGTTATCAAAAATACAGGAAACGTCACATTGGCCCCAGTGAGCGTTACGGAGTCTGCATTCAGTGGGACAGGCACGGCACCAGCCATTACCTGCCCGGCGGCGGCGGCCTCGCTGGTGCCAAACGGCCAGGTTACCTGCACTGCTACTTACACCGTTACCCAGGCGGATGTGGACGCAGGAGTTGTCACCAATACCGCTGTGGCAAAGGGCAAACCACCTGTTGGTCCGGATGTAACTACGCCTCCTTCCAGTGCTCAGGTTCCTTCGGCTCCCTCTCCGGCACTGATTTTTGCTAAGTCCGCTGATGCCTCCGCTGTCACTGACCCGGCAGCCATCGGGAACACCATCACATATATGTTCACGGCGCAGAACACCGGAAACGTCACCCTCACAGCAGTCACCATCAATGACCCAATGCCCGGCCTGTCAGCCCTGAACTACAGTTGGCCCGGCCCCGTCGGCACCCTTGCCCCCGGCCAGTCCGTCACGGCGACCGCAACATATACGGTGAGTCAATCAGACCTGGACGCCAAACAGGTGAAGAACACGGCCACTGCATCCGGGCAGCCCCCCGCCGGACCAACCGTGACGCCTCCACCAGCCAGTACCGATACACCCCTTACCGTCCGTCCCATCAACATGATGATCGAAAAAATCGGTGAATCAGCGGACGCGGCCTGGGTGCGCATGGAGGGCTCTTCCTGGACGATCTACGCCGACGCCAACGGCACCCCCGGGACCCCGAACAGCGACCTCATCGTAGTACCCGTGCCAGGAGAACCTGGGCTCTTCGAAGTCACCGCGATCCCCGCCGGAGTGTATTGGCTTGAAGAGAACACAGCCCCGGACGGGTTCAGCCTTCTGGCAGAACCCGTCCAGTTCACAGTCGCTGCGAACGGCTCAGTAACTCTCGGCCAGGGCGCCGGCTCAGGCGTCGTCACCACCGCCGACGATGACACCGACGGAACCTTCACGACAACCGTCCGCGACGTCCCTGCCTTGGAACTGCCAGATTCCGGCGGAATCGGATGGTGGCCTTTCACAACCGCCGGAGCAACCCTGCTGATCCTGGCCATAATTCTGTCCCTCCGCCACACCAGAGGCCACCAACTCAACTGACCGGCAAAACCATGAACCCTGCCGTTTTCCGGCTGGACCTTAATCCCATCCTGTTCGTAAGCAAGCATCGCACCACCACATGAAAGAGGAAAACAGTGAGTAATCGCAGCTCCCGGCGTCTCTGGAAGACCGCCGCCACCACAATTGCGGGGGCGGTGCTGGCAATGTCCTTCTCCATTGCGCCGGCTTCGGCAGCCCCGGTGGTGGACGACACCAAAACCGGTTCAATCACCATCCACAAGTTTGAACGTCCCCCCACACCCACGGGACTGCCTAACAACGGGACCGCCGTAGACACCACCGGCCTTACCCCGTTGCCGGGTATCGAGTTCACGATTCAGCAGGTCAACAACATCGACCTGGCCACTAACGCCGGCTGGGAGTCAGCGAACAATCTGAGCACGGCCTTCTCTCCCGCCGACCCTGAGGGGTCCATCACCACTGCCGGCTATACCTTGGGCAGCGCGCAAGCAAAGTCCACGGACACTGCTGGAACGGCAGCATTCGGAAGCCTTCCACTGGGCCTCTACCTCGTAACCGAAACCAACTACCCCGCTGGGGTAACCCCTTCCGCGCCGTTCCTGGTCTCAGTCCCGCTGACGGATCCAGATAACAAGGACGCATGGCTCTACGACGTCAACGTTTATCCCAAGAACTCCGTGACCGGTGCGGAGAAGACCGTCTCTGAAGCAGATGACGTCAAGCTCGGCGATACAATCGAGTACACCATCACCGGTGATATCCCCAACGAAGCAGTAATCGACGGCTACAAGATTGTCGATAACCTCGACCCGAAGCTCACGTACGTTGATGCAACTGCAACACTCGTGGACGGCACAATCATCACCGAAGGTACCGATTACACCGTGGGCTTCGATGCGTCCACAAATACCGTTTCCATCGTTTTCACCCCGGCCGGCAGGGCAGTCCTCGCTGCGCATAACGATACTCGCGTCAAGGTGACGCTTAGCGCGACCGTCAATACAATTGGTGAAATCGAGAACGAGGCCCTCGTGTACCCGAACAACGGCAGCTTCACGATCACCCCGGGGCAGCCGGGCGGCCCGATCGTGACCCCCCCGGTGGTCACCAAATGGGGCGAGATTACTCTCCAGAAGGTCAACCAGAACGGCACGGCTTTGGCCGGTGCTGCCTTCTCTGTTTTCTCCAACCAGGCAGATGCGCAGGCTGGAACCAACCCGATCGTCCTTAATGGTCAGAGTACTTTCACCGTGGCAGCTGACGGAACCTTGACAATCTCAGGGCTGCGCTACTCGGATTGGGCAAACGGCGCGGCAGTGGCACCCGGTTCGCCCGATTACATCACGTACTACCTCGTGGAGACCGCGGCCCCAACCGGCTACGAATTGCTCGCTGAACCAATCTCCTTCCTGATCAACGCCACCACGACTACTGCCGGGGTTGACCTGCAGGTCAAGAACATCCCGTCCAACAGCGGTTTCCAGCTTCCTCTGACAGGTGGTACAGGAACCGGCTTGCTGTATGCGGCGGGCACACTCTTGGTTGTCGGCGCAGGATTGCTGCTCATCCGGTCGCGTCGGAGCACTACCAACAGCTAGATGCTGACCTATCTCCAACCCTGAAAGACCAGAGTGGGGAAGACCGCTGTGCGATCTTCCCCACTCTGGTCCTCTCTAGCGTGAAACTTCTCAGGACCTCAATGACACAGCTCCAAACCCCGCAATTGACCAGACCGCGAACGAGAGCGTCCAGATGGAGCAACCAACGCGTTCTCATCGTTTTGGTTTCAATCCTTGGCATCGGGGTGTTGCTCTATCCGACCGCCGCAGCTTGGTTCTCCGACCGGGTGCACGCCACTGAAATCAGCGGATATGTGGAATCAGTTGAAAACCTTTCGCGCTCCGAGCAAGAGTCCCTCCTGGAAGAAGCGCGGAAGTTCAACACAGAATTGCCTGCCGGCCCCTTGCGTGATCCCTACTCCTTGAATGCCAGCGGTGAACAGACCGTCGTCGGAGCTGGTTCGGAAGCCTACAAAAAGATGCTAGACATCGGTCCCGGGGGAATGATGGGTCGTGTCAGCATCCCCTCCATCCACACCGACCTCCCCATCTTCCATGGCACAGATGATGAAACGCTGTCCAAAGGCGCAGGTCATCTCTTCGGTTCAGGACTACCAGTGGGCGGTGCCGGAACACACAGCGTTCTGACAGCTCACTCCGGTTTCGTTAACGCTACCCTCTTCGATGACCTGGACCAGGTGCTCGAAGGCGACGTTTTCTCCGTTACTGTCCTTGGCACGACGCTGTACTACAAAGTGAACCAAATCCGCACCGTCCTGCCTGACGAAACGGACGACCTCCGCAAGGTTGAAGGCAAGGACTACATCACTCTTGTCACCTGCACCCCAACCGGAGTCAATAGCCACCGACTCCTAGTGCGGGGAGAACGCACCGACCCGCCAGCTGCCGATTCAGAGCAAACCCTGCCAAGTCAGGCCCCGGATCCGGGATTCCCTTGGTGGGCACTGGCCTTCGCCGGAACTGCAATCCTCAGCGTCCTCGGTACCCGGCCTCGAAAGACCACTCCGACTTCGGGTGAAGAGCCCCATGCTAAACACAACTCGTAATCAAAACACGCCCGTAATTCGACCAAGGAAAGAATTTGCGAACGAACCAATACCTTGACGAACCATCTGTAGACCCCGCAGTCATGCGGCGATTGGCGACCGAACAGGCGCTGGATGAAGAGTTTTGCCAAGTGTTAGCCGACTCATTCGTTCGCCTACTGCCAGTCCGGATTAGGCGCTTGACCGATGCTCTCGAGTCAGGTGATGACAAGAATGCCATGGACGCCATATTGAGCCTTCGAAGTTCCAGCCAACTTGTGGGGGCAAGACGACTAAGTCTCCTGGCCGCAGATGTTGAATCCATGCTGGTCGAGGGCATTGTCAATCTACGGGAGATCAAAAACAGAAGTTTGTCCGCCATAGTGCTCTGCAGTCAGGAGACAGGACCGGAACTTCTCAGGTTTAGTTCCGCGGACCATCTCGGTTTAGGCGGCCCTGTTCTGTCCGACTGATCATTGATCATGGCCGTTGCGGAGTTCTAGGGCAGCACAGGCCTCAGTTAGCACGACGTAACAGCGGCGAACCGTCAAAGGCTCATTCACTCAGAGATAGAAATGACTTTTATAAAACTGTCAGGATTTTTCAGCGGACGGACAAGGCTTCCGGGCCGGTACAGATCAAGGTTGCATGATCTGTTAATTCGAAATGACGCGAGCAGAGTCCTGACATCACCTTGGTGCATAGTGCTGTCCCACTCGGGCCATTGCGCACCAGGAAATCACCCTGACAGCTTGGATCTTCAATGGCTCCAAGGTAACCCTGCTGTCCATGGCTTCCCTGGCCGGGTACCCGGAAGCAAAGCGCCCGAGATGATCAGGGCACGAACACATAGGAGGACGCTTCCTCGCTCTTCTGCGGGCGGGCCGGCGGACGTTCAGCCATACTCGGGAATGCGTTTCTCTTTTGGGTAACAATCTCAATTTACGTTAGGTGAGACCAAGGGAAACTGGTGACCCGCTAGTTCCTCTCAAACCACCCCAAGGACCCTTCTTGATCTGCACGTCGCCGACGGGCAAAGCCGGCCCGTCCAAGTTCGTCCGTCGGTATTCACATCAAAGGCGACTTATGGGTGCTAATCGGCGTGAGGCAACTGGACCGGCTACCGCCATGGCTCGTGTAAACCACCTGCGGCTGGTTCTACCTGTGGTTCGGCGCGGCTCTCTGCCCCACCGCGTGCTCGTCGTTCCATCGGCAGTTCGCAGGTGCCGTAATCAGGCTTCAACCGCGTCGGCGGGGTTATGTTCAAGAGCGGCGCTGATTGCAGCTGGCGAGGGTAGGGTTTCCTTTTCTTCGGCCGGAAGCGCTTCGTAAGTGTACGACGTGACCGTGAGCGGCTGCGCGGATCCGTCGAGTGCGTATCGTACGGTGCGCTCGTTCCGAGACCCGCAGACAAGGATGCCAACGGTGGGTGCCTGCCGCGGTAGGCGCAGCATGTCATTGACCGCTGCGACGTAGAAGTTCAACTGCCCTAAGTGTTCAGGCTTGAATTTTCCTGCCTTAAGTTCAACCACAACGTAACGGTCTGAAGGCACGTGGTACAGCAGAAGGTCGATGAAGAAGTCATCTCCGTCAACATCGAGGTGATACTGCCGGCCGACGAAAGCGAAGCCGGGGCCAAACTCGGCCAGGGTTTGAGCCATCCGCAGGGTCATGGCTTCCTCAATGGCGTGTTCCTGGGCTTCTTCGGTGAGGCCCAGGAAGTCCAATACGAGGGGGTCCTTGGCCACCGCCCGTGCCAGATCGGTTCCCTCGCCCGGGAGGCGCGCTTCCAGGTTGTTCGGTGCCGCCCCGGTGCGGGTGTGGAGACCGGTGAGGATCTGGTGCTCGAGAGCGGCGACCGACCAGCCGTTTTGCACGGCTCTGGAGGCGTACCAGCGACGCAGTTCATGGTCGCTGAGTTTGTTCAAGAGCGCGACGTTATGGCTCCAGCTCAATTGTCCAGACGGTGTCTGGACAATTGGTTCCGGACCGCTCCACGCGGCGGCGAACGCGCGCATGTTGTAGACGTTCGTACGGGAAAATCCCCTCATGTGCGGAAACTCCGCCCTCAAGTCACGTGCAAGCCTGTCCAGGACCTTACTGCCCCAGGATTCGTTCGTTTGCCGCTCGAGGATCGTCCGTCCGATGTTCCAGTACAGCTCGATCATCGCGCTGTTGACCACCCGCTGAGCCCTGAGTTGAGCTTCACATACCAAACCCTTGAGGGTCGTGAGTGCAGCTGCATAATCTTCGGGTAGGTCCGACTCGATTTGGGTCATGAATCCACCCTAACGGCCACCACGGAGGCTCAGGATGCAATTGTCCAGAAGCTGTCTGGACAATTGCCTAGGGGCGCGGCACGGTGCGGATCCCGAGCCTCTGTTGGCTGGCGGACGGCGGAACAACTCCCTTTTACGCCAAATGCGGTTGGAGCCTTCTTACGTCCGGGAACCAGCCCGCTGGGGCTTTCTTGGGTTCAAGGTGTTCGGGATCGCGGTGCTTTTCCATGTCGCATTTGTAGAACGGCCCACGCGGGTCCAGCAGGACGCGCATGTGGTGGTCTGCGTGGTCCCGCCACCAAACGCTCATTCCAGTAGCACCGTCGAGCCTGAGGTGTTCCCATGCCCGCCACAGCGCTTCTATCCGGGAGAGCGCTTCGGGATGGAAGTACCACTCGATGCACCACTTCGCGGTGCGACCGTCGACGTCGCGGACGTAGGTGGGGAGCAGCTGCTCATGCAGGAACTCCTCGGCTGATCCGTACACCAGCTCCGGTGCTTTTGGTTCCTCGGCGGATTGCTCCGCAGACACTCCCGAGGCTCCACTGCCGGGAGCTGGGACGAACAGCCCAATGTCGTTTGTCATCGTGGAGGCTCCTACTTCGTAACCCAAGGGTTGACCGTCGCTGCAGCTGGCACAGTCTCAGCGGGTTCTTCGGGCCGGGGGCTGTACCGCTTGATGGATGCCTCGACGGCCTCCTTGTGCGGGCCGGTGTACCAAGGCATGGTCCGGACGAGAGTGGCCGGTGCGCCGGAGGCGAGGACGACGGCGCGGCCACGGTCCAGTTCAGTCAGGTTGGAAACGTCGAAGATGCGTTCCTTGCCCTCCTGGCGGGATCGGCTGGAGCCGGACTTACCTGAGGACGTGGAGACGTTGATGTAGCTGTAGTCCCCGATCAGGTCCGAGAGTGCGCGGAGGAATCCTTCTTCTGCCACGCCGCCGCCGTAGACCTTCACGTTCGCGGCCGACCAGATTTTCCGCATGTTTGCTTCTCCCCACAGTTCCACGCCCTGTGACCAGGACTGCAGGATCCCCATGACGATCAAGCCCTTGGAACCGTAGTGGCTGAACTGGTCCGGGAGTCCGGCCCAGCGGACGACGTTGGCCAGCTCATCGAGGGCGAACAGGGCGGGCTTGGGAAGGCGGCCGCCGCTGCGCTCGGCGCGTTCTTCCATGGCCTCAGCAATGGCTACCGTCAGGGCTGTGGTGAGCGGTGCAGCTGAGCCGGCCCCTTCCTTGGAGAGGATGTAGATCGTCTCCTGAGACGCGGCGAAAGCTGCCGGGTTGAACTGGCGGCGGGCATCCGTGGCCACCGTTGCATCACCTGTTGGAGCGACCCAGCGCAGCGTGTTGCGGCTCTTGAGGCACTGGATCATCTTCTCGGCCGTGCCGAAGATACCGTCGCGCTGCTTGTCAGCCAGCTTCAACGTGGATTCAAGGCCCTTGTACTGCAGCTCGTAGTCATGCTCCCGCAGAATCTCAATAGGCTCTTGGCTGACCTGTTCGGTGACCCAAATGTAGACCTGGGTGATGGGCAGGTCCCCGAGCGCGGCCGCGAGGAAGTACGAGGACAGAATGTCCTCGGCTTTGGGATCGAAGTACGCGTCGGGCTTGGACCCCGGGACGCGGGAACCGACGGAGAAGTGCTGGGTGAGTTTGTAGGCCTTCTCTTCGTCGGTGACATAGGAGAGCGGGTTCCACCACCAATCCGGTTCTTCCTGGGCGATCTTCTGCGGATCGAACACCCACACCGGGGCGACGGCCTCGCGGACGCCACGGGTGCCGTCCACGACGTCGCGCTTGTTCGAGGTGGAGACCACGGCGCCGGGTGCGTCCAGAATGGCGGGCATGACCCGTGAGGTTGACTTACCGGTACGGGGACCCCAGATGTCGAGGCTGAGGTCTTCCCAGGACTGGATGAACTTCTGCCCGGTAGAGACGACTTTGCCGACCACGATGCCGGGAGTGTCCGTGACCCCCAGACGCTCGGCGGTCGCTTTCGCTCCCTTTTCTGAGAACGCGGCCAGCGACTTACCCCGTCCAAGGTACCGGGCGGCCTTATCGACCCGCGCACGCTTGGACGCACCCTTCCGCCAGGCCACGAGCACAACAATGGTCAGTGCCAGCACCACACCGGCCAGCACGCAGACCACAACCGTGGCCTCGGTGGGCCACGGCACACGGCCCTTGGCGAGGCCGGCGATCAGATCAATCGGGTGGGCTGGTGGTGCGGCGATGCCTGCCATCCAGGAGCCGAGGTGCAGGGCGGCGTAGGTTCCGCCGCCGAAAACGACGATGAAGCCGATGGCCAGCCAGACCAGCAGGGCATCACCCATGCCCATTCCTTTGCGGTTTGGTGCACTCACAGGGTGCCTCCTTCACTGGGCAGGACCGGGGCTGCCGTCTCCAGCAGAGTCTTCGGGGCAGCGTGCCATTTGCCGTCGGTGTCGTTGACGCCTTCCGGGCCCTTCTCCAATGAAGTGAGTCCGACCTGGACGGGGATCCCGGGACGGCCACCGACCTTGATGAGGAACTTTCCCCGGCCCGGAGGTTCGACGTCGACGCCGCGTGAATCCCACGCGGGCGGGTCCTGCCAGCCAATGAGCTTCTGCTGCTCCTGCCGGGACAACGGAATAGCTGAGGTCAGCAGCGGCATTTCAGAGGCCGGCAGACCGCCGCAGATCACCATGCCGGAGCGTTCCACAAATCCACGGGCCTTCATCCGGTCCTCTTCTGCCGGCAGGGCCAGCAAGTCAGACATGGTGTGGGAAATCATGATCTGCCCAACACCCACGGAACGGTTCAACCGGGTCAAGGCGTCCACACGGTCAACCATTCCCTTACCGGCACGCAGCGCACGCCACAGCTCATCCAGGACCACGAGGTAGTTCCTACGCGGTTCCAAACCGGCGTCCGCGAGGGCATTGGCAACGTTGACCGTACCGAACCCGTAGGACCAGCACGCGAGCAGAATAGCGGCCTGCAGGTCCGTTTCGGTCTCGTCAATGCTGGAGACGTCGAAGACGACGGCCCGGTCACGGACCATGGGCTGGCTGGTCTGGCGGGAGAAGATTTCCCCCAGCTTCCCGCCACCGGTCAACCCGAGCAGGGTTGCTTCCAGCGCCCTGGTTTCCTGCAGGTAGATGTTCATGTCTCCCCGGTCCAGTGCGACCTGTCGCAGCTCGTCAGGTGCGGAGACGATGACGTCCAGAAGGTCCTTCAACACCGGGACGCCCACAAAACGGTCATCGAGGACCCGCAGCGCCCGGTCCAGGATCGTCTGCTCCTGATCGGTGGGCGGGTTGTTCCGGCTGATCGTGATCAGCGAAACCACCATCGTCAGGCGGCGTCCGTGCGCGTCGGCCCGGACGCGCGCGGCGTCTTCGTGGTGGCCGTTGTCCTCAAGGAGCTGGGCGGCTTCAACAGCCTGGCCCGGGTCAAGAATGTTCAGGTACCCGACACCGCGGCCGAGCCGGATGACCTGCCCGCCGAGGGCCCTGACGGCTTTGACGTGCTCGCCCTTGAGGTCACCAAGGATCAGAGGATGAACACCTTGTGCGGAGAGCCCGATGAACATCCGCCGCACGACCGTGGACTTCCCCAGCCCGGGCTTGCCCAGGATGAAGGCCGAGGGGTTGGAAATCAGCCGGGCGCGCTGGAACCAGCTGATCGGGTCGCAGCAGACCGTGGCCTGGGTTTCCTCGTGACGTCCCAGCGGGACGCCGATCATGGGCGAGGATGCACCGGAGGAGAACGGCCACAGGCCGCAGACCTGAACCGTCGTTCCCCGGTACTCCTTCACGGACGGGACGAGCTGGGCCATGCCGCCGCCGCGACCGGGCCAGCCACGGGCACCAGGCCCGGCCTCACGCGGCTGCTTCTCAGCCTTCTTCGGCGCCGCCTTCGCCGGGGAAGTGCTGTGCCTCGAGGAACGGGTGAAGAGTTTCGGGAGGGCCATTACAGTGCATCCTTAATCTCGGACGGGACCATGCTGTGCTTGGGCAGCACCAGCCCCAGAGGCAGGGACGCGGCGAACGCGGTGTCCTGCGAGCCGTAGGCACGGCGCAGCAGCACCCGGGCGGTGCCGGAGGTCTGCTCCACAGCGGCGACGGCATCTGCGAGGCGTTCCCGGTCGGTCACGGTGGCTGTGACGACCATGCCGAAGTTCACCAAGCCGGCACCTTGGGCTTCTTCCTGCGCGGTCTGTGCCGCTGACCGGGCATCAACCAAGGCGCGGGCGGACGGGCGGGTTCCGGAGGTGATGCGGACGTTGGCGTTG